>JBASWU010000063.1:0-7389 GCA_049276635.1 Solirubrobacterales bacterium
GTCGTGCTGTCGCCACAGCACGCCCTTGGGCATGCCGGTCGTACCGCCGATGCTCGCGCCGCCTGGCTCACTGAGCTGCGCGCGGTCGAATCGCGGATCCGCGACGGCGAGGCGGCGGAGCTCGCCGACAACCGCGCGCCGTTGCACCCGGTGCGTATCTATGGCGAACTTGCGCCGATGCTCGACCGCGACGCGACGATCATCTGCGACGGCGGTGATTTCGTCTCCTATGCCGGCAAGTTTGTTGACGTCTATGAGCCCGGCCGCTGGCTCGACCCTGGACCCTTCGGCTGCCTCGGAACCGGCCCCGGCTACGCGCTGGCCGCCGGCATGGCCAACCCCGGCAGACAGGTGGTCATGCTGATCGGCGACGGCGCATTCGGTTTCGCGGGCATGGACTTCGACTCACTGGTCCGCCATAACGTGCCGGTGGTCGCCGTGATCGGCAACAACGGAATCTGGGCGCTCGAAAAGCACCCGATGGAACTGCTTTACGGCTACTCGGTCGCCGCCGAGCTGACGCCGGAGATGCGCTACGACCAGATCGCCGAAGTATTCGGCGCGCACGGCGAGTTCGTGCGGGCGCCGGACGAGCTGCGCCCCGCCCTCGAGCGCGCGTTCGCCAGCGGCAAGCCCGCGGTCGTCAATGTTTCGACCGATCCATCCGTGGTCTATCCGCGCAGCGCGACCCTCGCGTAGCCGGCCGCGCGAGCCGAGCGATCGCCAAGCGCCATGCCGATCAGGAGGATGTACCGCGCAGCGCCGCTGAGCGGCCGGCCCAAGCTCAGTCGCGGCTCAGTCGCAGCGCCAGGCCGTACAGGATGTCGTGTTCGCTTACCTCGATCGCCGGCAGGTCGAACTGCCGCATCGCCGCGAGCATGATCGTCGCTCCGGCGACGATCGTCGGGGCGCGATCGGGGTGTAGGCCGGTCACGTCGCGCCGCCGGGCCAGCGGCAGGGCCGCGAGCGAGTCGAGTAGCCGGCCGCAGGCCTCGACGGTGATCCGGTAGCCGTGAACCTTCCAGGGGTCGAACGGCTCGAGCGCCTGGTCGACCGAGGCCAGCACCGTCGCGGTGCCGGCGACGGCGATTCCGTGGGTGACCCCGGCGCGCCACCGCTCGGGGACCGCGTCGCGAATGATCTCGGTGACCTCGGCCAGCAGCGCCTTGAGTTCGTCCGGCGCCGGTGGATCGCTGTGCAGAAAGCGCTCGCTTTGGCGCACGGCGCCGACGTGCGTGGAAACGTGAAAGTCGAGCTCGCCGCCGTGGCCGACGATGAACTCCGTGCTGCCGCCGCCGATGTCGATCACGACGACGCTGTCGCCATCGCCGACGGCCCCCGCGGAGTTGGCGCCGGCGAAGGTAAGTTGCGCCTCGGTGTCGCCGCCGATCGCGGTGACCTCGATGCCGAAACGACCGGCGACCTCGGCGATGAACTCGGCACCGTTTTCGGCGTCACGAACCGCGGAGGTCGCGACGCCGCCGACGCGCGACGCGCCGGCTCGGGCGATCTCGTCGCGGTATTCGGCGAGTACCGCGTAGACCCGGTCGCAGGCGCCGGCATCGAGCCGTCCGGTGAGGTCGACACGGTCGCCGAGGCGGGTGACCGCCGAGCGGCGGAAAAGCTCGTCGATCCGGCCGCCGGCGATGTCGGCGACAAGCAACCGCGTCGAGTTCGTGCCGATGTCGATGGCCGCGATACGCATGGCGGCCGATCCTAACGGCCCGGTCCGCCGGGCGAGTCGCCACCGCCGGTCGCGTGCCCCGCTCAACACTACACAACTTATTAGTTGTGGAGTTGTGCTATTGTGGAAGCATGCCGATCGCCCCACAAGTCCAACACCCGCTGCCCGCGAGTTTGATCGAACTGATCGCCCAGCGATTTCGCGTGCTCGGCGAGCCGATGCGGATCAAACTGCTGGACACGCTCACCGAGCAACCGGCGACCGTCGGAGAGCTACAGGAGATCACCGGCGGCTCGCAGCAGAACGTCTCCAAACATCTCGGGGTACTGACTCAGGCCGGCATGGTCGGACGCGCCAAGCAGGGCAACCGCGTCGTCTACTCGATCACCGACGAATCGTTGTACCCGCTCTGCGAACTGGTATGCGGCGGCCTGCGCGATCACGTCGAAGAACTCAGCGCACTACTACAAGGACAAGAACCAGGAGAAACCCGATGACCCCAACCTATGAATTCCCACGCCAGGCCGTCGAGACGTCAGGCGGCGCCACCGCCGAAGCCGTCGTCGGCGCAAACGCCGAAGTCGTCCAGACCGCCGCCGCTCAGGCCCCGGCCCCCACCGCCGCAACCTGGCCGCTGGAGCGGGTTCTGTTCGCGCTGGCCGGCACGGTGTCGCTGCTCTCGGCGACCTTGGCGGCGTTTGTGTCACCGTGGTTTTTGCTGCTGACCGTGTTCGCCGGGGTCAACCAACTGCTCTTCGCGAGTGTGGGCGTCTGTGGCGCCTCGCTGCTGCTGACCCGCTTCACCGGCCTCAAGCCGGCCATCCGCACAAAGCGCTGACGTGCGCGAATCTCCCCCACGTTCACAAATGACTCCGACACCCAACACCTCGCAGTACGGACCGTTCGGCCGGCTCGGAAGCTGGACCGCCACGCACTTCAAGATCGTCGTGATCGCCTGGATCGTCGTCGCGATCGGCCTCGGCTTCTTCGCGCCAAAGGTCGAGCACGCCCTGTCGGGCGCCGGCTGGGAGGCCAACGGCTCGCAATCGCTACAGGCGCGCGAGTTGATCGACCGCGAGTTCGGCGGCATGTCCAGCAGCGCACTGATGGTGGTCGTGCACTCGCAGGATCAGACCGTCGGCGACGCCGGATTCAAACAGGCGATCGACGTCGCCCAACAGAAGCTGAGCGCCAGCGACGCCGTAACCGAGGTCGCGCCGCCGCAGGCGGGTGTGTCGATCTCGCGCGACCGGCACACCGCGGTCGTTCAGGCCGGCGCGGCGAAGGGGCCTAACGACATGGTTCGCGCCGCCGATGAGCTCAAGGGCGAGCTGACGGCGGCGGCGCCCGAGGGCGTAAGCATCAGCTTGACTGGAGCCTCGGGCATGTGGTCCGACTTCAATGAGGCCAACCGTGAGGCGATGTTGAAGTCGGAGCTGATCTCCTGGCCGCTGACGCTGGGCATTCTGGTGCTGGCGTTCGGCTCGCTGGTGGCCGCCGGGCTGCCACTGATGCTGACGATCCTCGGCCTCGTCGCGGCCGCCGGATCGCTGTACCTGGGTACCCAGCTGACGGACATCTCGATCTGGGCGATGAACTTCGCGCTGATGTTCGCGCTGGCGCTGGGCATCGACTACGCGCTGTTCGTGGTGATGCGCTTCCGTGGCGCATTCTTCGGCTCGCGCCTGACGGCGCGCCAGGCGACCGCCGAGGCGCTCGACACCGCCGGCAAGGCCGTGTTCTTCAGTGGCGTCACGGTGCTGATCTCGTTGTCGGCGGTCATGCTGGTGCCGAGCCCGGCGTTCCGCTCGATGGCGCTGGGGATCATGCTTTCGGTGATCTTCGTGCTCGCGGCGACGCTTACGCTACTACCGGCGATACTCGCCAAACTCGGCCCGCGGATCGACAAACTTTCGCTGCCGTGGGTCCACAGCGGCGAGCATCGTTCGCCGAAGTTCGCCGCCTGGGCCGAGCGCCTGTGGCGCCGGCCGCTGGCCTACGGCGCGGTGGCGGCGATCGCGCTGGTCGCACTGGCGATTCCGGTGTTCTCGCTGGACACCGGCATGCCGTCGATCAAGGTCGTGCCGACCGAGGACCCCTCGCGAATCGGTTACAACCAGGTGCAGGCGGCCTTCGGCCCCGGCGCCCCGGGCGCCGTTCAACTCGTCGGTCCCGCCGCCGAGGTCGCGGCGATCACCGCCGCCGCCGAGGCCGACGCCGGCGTGGCGCAGGTGATGCCGCCGGTCGACTCGGCCGGCGACTACGCCCTGGTGCAGGTGGTTCCCAAGGCCGATCCTTCGGACCCATCGTCGGGCGCCCTTTTCGACCGCCTGCGCGACGCGGTGCCGGCGGGCACCCTTGTCGGGGGCGCGGCGGTCGAGAATCACGACCTCGAACAGGCGCTGGCGGACAAGACTCCACTGGTGATCGGCGTTGTGCTCGTGCTCGGCTTTCTGCTGCTGCTGGTGGCGCTACAGGCTCCGGCGATCGCCGCGGTCGGCGTCGTCACGAACCTGCTGGCCACGGGTGCGGCCTTTGGCGCGGCCAAGCTGATCTTCCAGGACGGCCATCTCAGCGGCTTGTTGGGCTTCGAGCCGCAGGGATTTCTCGACGCCTGGGGGCCGGTGTTCTTCTTCGCGATGATCTTCGCGATCTCGATGGACTACACGGTCTTCCTGCTGTCGTCGGCCAAGGAGCACTGGGACCATTCGCACGACTCGCGCGAGGCGGCGATCGGCGGCGTCGCGCACAGCGGCCGCACGATCTTCGCCGCGGCGGCCGTGATGGTCGTGGTGTTCTTCACGTTCGCCCTGTCGGGGCCCCTGCCGCCGAAGGAAATGGGCGTGATCCTCGGTATCGCCGTGCTGCTGGATGCCGCGCTCGTGCGCCTGCTGCTGCTGCCGGTCGCGCTACGGCTGCTGGGCGACCGGGCCTGGTATCTCCCGGCCTGGATCGACCGCGTGCTGCCCGACGTGCGCTTCGGGCACTCCTGAGGCGGTCGGAGCGCAGGTACGCGGGGCCGGCGGCGGCCCCGGGGCGGGCGTGAGGGAACCCGGGCCGGGGCACTACCCCAATGCGGATCTCCGCCCCGGCCGGGGCGGGTCCTCACCGGAGCTGCAGCTTTCGCACGACGGTCGTCCGCCCGGTCGTGCCGGAGAGCGTGATGCGCAGACGCAGCTTGGCCTTGGTCTTCTTGCGCTTCAGCGTGGCCTTGAGCGACCGGTAGAGGCGCGGCGGCAGCTTCAGCGTGATCGTGCGCATCGATGGCGAAGCCGCGATCTTCCTGGGCTTGAGCTTGATCTTCTTCTTGCCGAGAATCAGCGTCGCCGTCGCCGTGCACCCGGCGACGCAGCGGACCTTGAACCTGATCTTCCTGCCGAACTTGAGCTTCGAGGCGAGCTTCAGGACCGGTTTGGCCGACCGCTTCGCCGGCGGGTTCGCCGGCGGTGCGGGATCCGTGGCGACAGCGGCGTGCGGCGCGATTCTTAGGTAGCTGATCTGGTCGTCTAGAGCGGCGCCGAGCGCCGGGTAGTTTCCGGGCGCCAGGAACACGCAGCCGGTTCCGTCGGCGCCCGTGCAGACGGTCGCCTGATACCCGGCGGCAACGCTCAGCGAGCTGATGTCGTCGTCGCCGACGTAGGAGAGGTTCTGTTCGGGCGCGGAGAAGGTGCCCAGCCCGAATCTCTGCACGGTGCCGCCGAAGTTGGCCTCGTCGGTCGCCGAGACGGCGAATTGGCGGTTGGCAAACGCCAGGTCCGCGCCGATCCGGATCATCTTCGACTCGGAGGGAACGCCGGCGGCGTTGACGAGGAAGATCATGTAGTAGCCCGGCGGGGCTTCGTAGCCATTGGCCGGGGCGTTGAGCGTGAGCGAGTCGACCCCGTTGTTGGCCGCGATCGTCAGCGGAACGTAGCGCTGGCCCTCGTCGACGGCGTGACTGGGCGCGCCGAGTTTCATCAGCACGGCCTTGCTGACGGGCGACCCGGAGCCGCCGCGGTTGTAACCGACGGAGAACTGCGATCCGTATGGCGCGGGCGCGAGGAATTCGCTGCTGAAACTGCCGCCCCCGGGGGCGGCCAGCGGTGTCGCGCCGGTGATCGAAGGACGCGCCGCGCGCGCGCCGGAGCCGGACCACAGATACGGCGGCTGGAAAATTTCGAAGTTGGGTTCGTAGTAGTTATGGTGAAACCAGTTGCAGGTCCCGCAGATGCCGCCGCCGCCGCTGATCACACGGCCGTCGGGCAGCAGCATCGCCATCGAGTGGTACATGCGATTGCGGGTCGCCGACGCCAGCGAGCTCCAGGAGTCGGCGGCGGGGTCGTAGAGCTCGGCTTGGCGGACTGCGTGCGCAGGATTGACGAGTGCGTAGTCACAACCGGGATTGGGTTCGTTCTCCGGCAGGCCGCAAACGCTGGTGTCCTTGACCGTGGAGTCCATGCCCCCGGTGGCGAGGACCTTTCCGTCGGGCAGGGTCGTGAGGTAGTGGAAGCGCCGGTGATCGGACATCTCGGCGATCGGCGTCTTGGTCAAACCGCCGGCGGCGCTCTCGACGCGGGTACCGGTCTTCGACGCGCCGAATTTCTCCGGCGCGCCCTCCCACGCCGCGTCGTCGCCGCCATTGACGATGGCGGTACCCTTGCCGGTCGGGGCCCACGTGCCATATGTGCGGTTGGTCGTATCGCGCTCGCCGGAATACGTGGACGCGCCGGCCCCGTCGGCGTCGATCGTGAAGGCCGAGCTGTCGGGTCCGAGGTAGAGCACGCGCCCGTCGAGCGACGGGTACAAGAACGGATAGAGGCGCCACGACGGCGGAGTGCCGTCGGCCGGGCTGCTGTGATTCAGGTTCGTCAGCCGGCGGATCGACGAGCCGGCGCCGGTGTAGTCGTCGGGCTCGGTGTCGGGATCGCCGCCGTCGGTGAACTGCGCGGTGAACACCTCCGGACGCGCGGGGCCGGGCTGGTAGTTCGGCTGGCCGGGTTCCAGCTTCGGGTCTCCGCCGAGGATCAGCGTCTCGCCGGTGGCCAGCGCCGCGAGCGACGGGTACCAGCGCTCGCGGTCCATCGTCGGGCCCGGCGTCCACGACTCGGTCTGCCAGTTGAAGATGAAGGTGGTTTTCGTGCCGTCGTTGTAGGACGTGTCCGGCTCGGAATCGGAGTCGTCGCCGTCTGGCAGCCCGGTCGGATCGTCGAAATTACCGCCCGCGACGAGCAGGTCTCCGTTGGGCAGATGAGTGAACCCGGCGCAGAAGAGGTTCGCGGCGCCCGGTCCGACCGGGATGTCCTTGCGCACGCCGTTCATGGTGACCGGATCCCACAGGAAGACGCGGGTCGACTCGGGCTCGGCGAAGTCGACCCCGGGGCGCGCCGTGAGCTTCCAGTCCCAGTAGAGGATCTTGCCGCTCGGAAGCAGCGCGGAGAACACAGGGACGATGTTCTTGGCCCAGGTCTCGTTGTCCCCCGGATTCGCGGGATCGGCCGGCTCGGGCGGGTCGACGGCCGAGTCGTAGGTCTGCGGTTTCACCAATGCCGCCTCCCAGCAGCCGTCCCGCTGCTCGTTGCCGGGGACCACGCAGTCCGCGCCGCCGTTTGCCAGCGCCGAGAATCCGACGCGCTCGAGAAACCGCGTCGCGCGAATCTGCTCGGCAGTCGGCGACGGGTCGCCGGCGTCGCGCGCCGAGGCGCCGTGGCGGTCGCGCAGCGCGGCGA
>JBASWU010000064.1:0-6934 GCA_049276635.1 Solirubrobacterales bacterium
CGGCCGACCAGGCCGTCGTCTGCTGCTGGACCGGCACCGGCGCCTCGATCGCCGCGAACAAGGTCGATGGCGTTCGCGCCGCGCTCTGCGCCGACGCCGCGACCGCCGCTGGCGCGCGCAAATGGAACGACGCCAACGTTTTGGCGCTCTCGCTGCGAACGACCAGCGAGGCCGAATTGGCCGAGATTCTCGACGCCTGGTTCGCGGCCGCCGCCAGTGACGACGCCGTCGATCGCGCCAACATCGCGCACCTCGGCGAGATCTGATCGGCGCTACGCCGACGCCAGCAGGACGACGCCGGTCAGCGCGATCGCGACACCGGCCTTCTGAGCCGCCACGATCCGCTCACCGAGAACGCGGTGGGCGAGCAGCACGGTCACGACGGGAAACATCGACGCCAGCACCGCCGAGACGCTGAGCGGCCCGTGAGTCGACGCGTAGGCGTAGGTCGCGTTTGCGGTCACGTCGAGTACGCCGACCGCCAGCGGCGCCGCCCACGATATCCCGGCCGGCCAGCGAATGGCGGTCTTGCCTCGCAGCGCCATCAGCGCGAGCAGTGCCGCGATGCAGGCCAGGCTCGTCAGCTTCAGCGCAAGCAACGGCCATAGCTCGCTGGACTGGCTGGCGCGTTCGATCAGCACGAAAATGCACCCGAAGCCGACCGCGGCCACGCCGGCCAGCACGATCGACGCGCGGTGGTCGGAAGACGACAGCGCGTCGGTCTCCTGCTGCTCGCGCGAGGCGAGCATCACGCCGCCGATCGTCAGCGCAAAGCCGAGCGCGGTCAGTAGCCTGACCGGGTCGCCGTCGGCGATTCCGACGGCGACGGGGATCGCGGTTCCGCTGGCGCTGACCGGGGCGACGATGCTCATCGTTCCGATCGCCAGTGCCCGGTAGAAGGCTCCGAGCGCGACCAGGCCAACGACGCCCGCGAGTGATCCGAGCAGGAGTTCGCCCGCCGCCGGCATCTTCTGGCCCGAGACGAGCAACGCGACGAGCGCAAACAGAGCGCCGCCGACGCTCGAGCCGAGTAACACGATCGGCACCGCGAACCGGCGCGCCTGCATGCCGCCGAGAAAGTCGGCGATGCCCCACGACACCGCCGAGGCCAGGGCCATCGCGATCGCGATCATCGCGTGCGGGCCCTTTTGGCCGCTACTCCGCGGTCGCCACTACGGCCTCGGCCGCGACCTCCCGGCCGCGTATCTCGGTTCCGTCGATCGCGGCGGCGACCTCGCCGGCGCGCACCGACGGGATCTGTGCGAGTGTCAGCCTGCTGAGCACGCGGACCCGGCGAACATCGGAGCCGGGCAGGCCGCCTTTGGCGGTGATCAGCTCGATCATGTCGGCCGGTTCGACGCCGCGGCTGGCTCCGGCGCCGACGATCAACAGGCTGAAATCGCCGTCGTCGAGTTCGGTCTGGCTCGGCTTGACGTGGCGTGGGCGCCGGAACTCGCGTTCGCCGGCCGGTGGCTGACGATCGGCGCCGGCGTCCTCGGTCGCCGGTTTAGCCGCAGGCGAATCTCGGCTCGTGACCGGCTCGGTTACCTGGGCGTCGGCCGTGGGCCGGCCGGCCATCTCGCCGGCTGCTCCGATCGCCAAAATCTCACCATCGGCCGTCGCCGCAACGTACTCGGATCCGCCGGGTGCAGCGACCCCGCCGGACTCGACGACGTCGCGAGGCTCGGTGGGCTCGCCGGACTCGGCGACCGCGCCGGCCGCCGGTTCGGGCGCGCTGGTGACCGACCGCGTGCTCGCCTTGCGGCTGGAGCGCGACGGGGTGGTCGTCTTGCCGGCGACCTCCGGGGTCCAGTGCGTGATCTCGACGTTGATGTGCTTCTCGATCGCGGCGACGTCTTCTTTGTCCTTCGGCTCGACCAGCGTTATCGCGCGGCCGCCGCGGCCGGCGCGGCCGGTGCGGCCGATCCGGTGGGTGTAGATCTCGGCCGAGTTGGGCAGGTCGTAGTTGATCACGTGGGTGACGTTCTCGACGTCGAGACCGCGGGCGGCGATGTCGGTCGCGACCAGCACCGGGACGCGGCCTTCTTTGAAGCTGATCATCACGCCGTCGCGCGAGCCCTGCGACATGTCGCCGTGGAGCGCGCGTACGCGCAGCCCGGGCTTGCGGCGGTCGAGATCCCTGGCGAGGCGGTCGACGCCGATCTTCGTTCGCACGAAGACGATCGCCTGGTCGGGGCGCTCGGCGGCCAGTACCTCGGCCAGCGTGTCGGCCTTGTCGTTGCGCTTGGCCTCGACCTGGAAATGGGCGACCGTGTCGATCGTCAGCGTCGGCGCCTTGACCTTGATCGTCACCGGGTCATGCAGGTGGTTCTCGGCGAGTCGCGCGATCGCCGCCGGCATCGTGGCCGAGAACAAGGCCGTCTGGCGGCCGTTGGGACACTTCTTGAGGATTGTCTCGACGTCTTCCAGAAATCCCAGGTCAAGCATCTCGTCGGCCTCGTCGAGCACGACGAAGCGGGCGTCGTGGAACATCAGCGAGTGGCGCGAGTGCAGGTCGAGCACGCGGCCGACCGTTCCGACGACCACCTGCGGGCCGCTCTTTAGGCGGTCCATCTGCTGTCGGATCGGCGCGCCGCCGAAGGTCGCGAGCACGTCTATTCCGCGGATCGCTCCATAGGCGCGCAGCGATTGCGCGACCTGAATGCAGAGTTCGCGGGTCGGGGTGAGGATCAGCGCCTGCACCTCGCGTAGCTCGGGGTCGAGCGACTGCAGCATCGGCAGGCCGAAGGCCGCCGTCTTGCCAGTACCCGTCTGGGCCTGGCCGATCACGTCGGAGCCCTTGAGCAGCTCGGGGATTGCCTGTTCCTGGATTGGGGTGGGGTCGGTGTAACCGACCTTCTCGAGCGCGTCCAGGAACGGACCGGAGAGACCTAGTTCTTTAAATGTTGTCATTGCAGGTGAGGCTACCGGAATGTCGCCGCCGCGCTACGCTCTCGCGCCGATGAGCCTGGCTGTAGTTGGATCAATCGCCTTCGACGCGGTGAAGACCCCCTTCGGGGAGCGAGAGCGCATGCTCGGTGGCTCGGCCGTTCACTTCTCGCTGGCGTCGAGCTTTTTCACCGACGTCAGCGTCGTCGGACCGGTCGGCGACGACTTCGGACCCGACGAGTACGCGATCCTGCAAGGCCGCGGCATCGACACGTCGGGCATCGAGACGATCCCCGGCGGCAAGACGTTCTTCTGGCGTGGTCACTACGAGTACGACCTCAACACCGCCCACACCGACGACACCCAGCTCAACGTCTTCGGCGACTTCGCGCCGAAGCTCAACGACGCCGCCAAGAGCGCCGACGTTCTCTTTCTTGCCAACATCCAGCCCGATCTCCAGCGCGCCGTTCGCGAGCAGTGTGACGCCGCCAAGTTCGTCGCGCTCGACTCGATGAACCTCTGGATCGATACGGCCAGGGACTCGCTGATCGAGACGATCAAACTCGTCGACGCGGTCTTCATGAACGACGCCGAGATCCGCATGCTCACCGGCCAGTCCAATCTCGTCCGCGCCGCGCGCGAACTGCTCGAGCTCGGTCCGCGCCTGGTGATCGCCAAGCAGGGCGAGTACGGTGCCGCACTCTTCTCCGAGGCCGGGTTCTTCGCGCTCCCCGCCTACCCGCTCGAGGACGTGATCGACCCAACCGGCGCCGGCGACTCGTTCGCCGGCGGCTTTCTCGGTTACGTCGCCCAGCACTTCGACGAGGGAGCCGAGCTCGACGACCACGCCATCCGCCGCGCGATGACTTACGGCTCGACGATGGCCTCGTTCAACGTCGAGAACTTCGGCACCGAGCGCGTACGCGCGCTGACCGGCGACGAGATCAGCGAGCGTTTCGCCGGGTTCAAGCAGATCACCCACTTCGAAGAAGTGGCCGTCAGCTACCGCTAGCTCCCTACGCCGCGGCGGCGCGGTAAAGTCGGTCGCATGCAGTTGATGTTCTGGATCTGGCTCGGCGTCGTGCTGAAGCTGCCGGTGGCCGGCATCTGCTGGTACATCTGGCGGATTGTCCACGACGAGACCGAGCAGGTGATCGGTGACGCCGAAGGAGGCGACGGCGGCGTGCCGTACGCGGCCGGACCGCGCTCGCGCGGTCCTCACGACCGATCCCGAGGCCGGCCGCGGGCGCCGCGCAGAGGCGACCTCGACCACGAAAAAGCCCCCCGCGGCCCGGTCCCCGAGACGGCCTCGCGCGGCGAGTAGTATTGGCGCCCTGATGATCAGCGTTTACTACATCCTCGCCTGCGTGTTCGGCGGGTCGGCGGCCTTGATCTCGGCCTACGCGATCTGGATTCGCAAGGACCAGAACGACTTTCCCGGGGCGCTTTACGTCCCGATGATCCTCGGCGCGCTGGTGCTCGCCGTCGCCACGTTCACGACCGTCTGGATCGGCGGCGAAGAGCACCTCGACGAACTCGAACACGAGCGCCAGCTCGAACTCAAGGACGCGAGCGGCGAAGGTCACGGCGAAGAGGCCGTGAAAAAACCAGAAACCGGCTGAAAACGGCTGAAACCACCGCAAACCGACGCTTGGTTCGGAAGCGACGGTCCAAAAAATACGTGGCCGATCGGTGGACCGGCCGGTCGCGTACCGAAAACCGCTACTGGCGAGTTAAAGGTTTCGCCGGGTTCTGCCGTTAACTGGTGTTGGAGTGCGGCTCGACGTCGCTCTTCTCCCTTGAATCTCAGTCGGCGGTCCGATCTTGCGATCGGGCCGCCTTCTGAATTTATAGGGGTTATTACCGGTCGAAATCAGTTACTTGTCGGTACGCACGATCAGCGCGGAGAACAGCGGCAGGATGTACCGCTCGGCGAACTTTCGAGCGTCATCGCCGGTATCGAGCCTGGCGATGCTCTCCGGCGTCGACAGCAATGAGACCACAAATCGCGCCAAGAGCTCGCCGGTCACCGCCGCGTCGAACTGATCGATCTTGATCCGGCCGTCGTGCGCCGCGCGATTTATTCGGGCGACGACAAGATCTCGGGTGTGACCGAGAACCTCGCCGGACTGAAGTGTCGCGCGCAAGATCCGCCGCTCGGCGAGCGCCAGCACCGAGACGAACACCGGGTGCGCGCGCAGTGCCGGGATCGCGTATTCGAAGGTGGCGGCGAACTGCTCCTCGAAGCTGTCGTACGGCGCGATCACCGCATCGATCCGCGCGAACAGCTGGTCGAACTCGCGCATCGTGTAGGCCCGGACCAGCTCGTCTTTGTTGGCGAAGTACCGGTATAAGCTCGCGCGAGACACGCCCGCGTGCGCGGCGATCTCGCCCATCCGGACGCGATCCAGGCCGACGCGCTCGGCCTCGTGGCCGGCCGCGACCAGGATGCGCTCGACGATCGCGATTCGTCCGTCACCCGAGGCTGTTTCGCTACGCGACTGGTCAGTCATAAGAACACAATCTAGCGATACTCAAATTAGGTAGTGCGGCCGTACGACATCGAGCGCGGATCTTCCGACGGGTGTCGAGGCGCGACTTCGCCGATCTGGTCCATAATCTCAGTGACCTATACAAACAGTGATTAAACACGGATTCAGTCCACCGGGCAGCCGCATAAGGAGCTACCAGAGATGCAGGAAGAGCAGACTTCACTCGCCGACCCCAAGCGCAACGGCGACGTTCGGGCGCCGCTGGCGACCATCACCGACAAACGTACCGGCGAATCGCTCGATCTGCCGATCGAGGACGGCACGGTTCGCGCCTCGTCTCTACGCCAGCTGAAATCCGGCCCGGAGGATTTCGGGTTGATGTCCTACGACCCGGCGTTTCTGAACACGGCGTCGTGCCGTAGCGCGATCACCTTTATCGACGGCGACAAAGGCATTCTCGAACATCGCGGTTACCCGATCGAGCAGCTCTGTGAGCACTCGAGCTACCTCGAGGTCGCCTATCTGTTGATTCACGGCGAACTGCCGGCGACCGACCGGCTCGCCGAGTGGACGCATGAGATCACGATGCACACCTTCGTCCACGAGAGCCTCAAGAAGTTCGTCGAGGGCTTTCGCTACGACGCGCACCCGATGGGCATGTTGCTGGCGACCGTCGGCGCGCTGTCGACGTTCTACCCCGACGCCAAGAACATCGATGACCCCGAAGAACGCCGCATGGCGGGGATCCGCCTGATCGCGAAGATGCCGACGCTCGCCGCCTTCGCCTATCGCCACAGCATGGGGATGCCCTACGTATATCCCGACAACGATCTCGACTACGCCGGCAACTTCCTCGGCATGTTGTTCAAGATGACCGAGCTCAAGTACGAGCCCGACCCGCGCCTCTCGAAGGCGCTCGACACGCTGTTCATCCTGCACGCCGATCACGAGCAGAACTGCTCGACGGCCGCCGTGCGCGCTGTCGGTTCGTCGGGGGTGGACCCGTACTCGGCCGTCGCCGCCGGAGTCGCCGCGCTCTACGGGCCGTTGCACGGTGGAGCCAACGAAGCGGTCCTGCGGATGCTTAGCCGGATCGAGCGGGTCGAGAACGTGCCGTCGTTCCTGGAGGGCGTGAAGGCCGGCGACGAAAAGCTCATGGGTTTCGGCCACCGCGTGTACAAGAACTACGACCCGCGAGCGCGCATCATCAAGCGGCACGTCGACGAGGTGCTCGACGTCACCGGCAGCGCGCACAACCCGTTGCTTGACGTCGCCATCGAGCTCGAAAAGCGCGCGCTCGACGACGAATACTTCACGTCGCGCAAGCTCTACCCGAACGTTGATTTTTACAGCGGCCTGATCTACGAGGCGCTCAACATCCCGCGCGCGATGTTCACGGTGATCTTCGCGATTCCGCGCACGTCGGGCTGGATCGCCCAGTGGCTCGAAATGCTCGACGACCCCGAGACCAAGATCGCCCGTCCGCGCCAGATCTACACCGGGCATCGTGAGCGCGATCTGCGCACCGATCTCTCGGCGCTCGGCCGCTGACG
>JBASWU010000065.1:0-8011 GCA_049276635.1 Solirubrobacterales bacterium
GCGTCATCTGGCCGCCGCCAGCGGACACGCCGCCCGCGTGCGGCTGGCGGACCTGCCGATCGCCGCCGGCGCCGCCGAGGTCGCAACGCTGCTCGGACGCGAGCCGGCTCAGTTCGCCGCCGAGAGCGGCGAGGAGTACGAGCTGTTGTGCACGCTTCCGCCGAGCGAGCTGGCCAAGGCGATCGCCGCCGTCGAACAAAACGCCGCCACGACTCTGACCGTTATCGGCGAGGTCACCCGCGAGCGCTCCATCAAAAACGACGGCTCCGGCGGCGAAGTCGAATTCTTAGACGGAGACGGACGAGCGGTCGTTGTCGCCGGATACGACCATTTCGACTGAGCGCATCAGCGCACGGCGGTACTTGGCCCGCTCCTCGGCTAAATGATTGACCCGGCGGATGATCGCCTCGGCGACGGCTTCGCTGTCAACTTCGTAATTGATATTGAGTTCTGGCGGTGACATGGAGTTAGATAGGTTGGACTTTTCCATCATTAGTGGAAACCTATTGATCACGCTTTGAGGGGTGATGCTGGACTAGTGGACTAACCGGGTAACTGAGCGGATCGCTGCGTATCCGGCGGCGGGTTTTCGCTTCCGCACACTTGTTGTCGGTTCGCGGAGAGGTTTCCGATATCCGACGATTGTCGATCTCGCGTTCAACTCGGTCCGCGCGGCGTGTCCGAGCGGTCGAAACCGCGCGTAAAGTCCACTTTACAGAAGCGGAGACCGCGTCTTCGTCGGTGTTCGCGGCACCGGCGCCGTCCAGTGAAGATGCAGTAGCGCGGTGAGGATCGCGGCCGTCAATGCACAGATCGCGGCCGTCGCAAACAGCCCGACGAAGCCGCCGGCCTGCAACAAAACGGCGAAGCGGACCGAGCCGGTGAGTCCGAGGTCGAAGGCGAGCGGGTAGTAAATCATCGCGACCGCGACCGGGACGGCTCCGGCCAACGTGAGTCCCCAGATCTGTAGGCGTCTCGGTCGCGTACCGGCCAACAGCATGATCACCAGCAGGTGCGCCAGTAACAGCCAGAAACCGGCGGCGATCGGGTTGAGCGAGAACAGGCCGAGCGCGGCGGCGGCGATCCACAGTGCGAAGCCGGCTTCGCCGCCCTTGGGCGTGATCTGGCGCGTACCCGCCGCCGCGACCAGCACGCCGAACAACGCCAGCGCGATCAGACCCGAGCCGACCACGAGCGCACCGGTGGAGTCGATCGCGGCCGGCTCGGCCGGCAACGATGGCGCGTCGATCAGGCCGACCCAGCCGATCGCGCGCAGCGCAAGCGCGACGATCGCCAGCCAGAGCATTGCCAACGGCGGAGCGAGCAGGCCGCGCGTGCTCGATTCGTCCCAGCGACGGGCTCGTGCCCAGCCGTCGACCGCGATCACCACCAGCGGCAGGAGCAGCGATCCGATGAAGAGGATGATCGCCCAGCCGGGGACCAGCTTGCCGCCGATCCCGAGCTGTTCCGGCGACGGAGGCGACGGGCGATAATCGCCATCGAAGGTGGTCAGCGACCGCAGCGCGGTCGTCCCGGCGGCCGCCACCTGCGAGACACGCGAGAAACCGGCCGCGCCGAGCGGCTCTCCGCCGGGACTGACCGACACCGCGCTCAGCCGGCGAGCCGCGTAGGTCGCCTGTTCGCCGAGTGCGACCGGATAGCCGATCCGCACCAGCTGGCCGATCGTCGAATGCTCGGCGGGCCGGCGGCCGAGTTCACGCAATGCGATCTGGTTCATCGTGCGCTCGAAGCGCGGGTCGGGCCGCAGCCGCGAGTCGTTCTGAGCGACGATCGCGGGATCGGCCGGTTCGGCCGTCAGGTTGCGCAGCACGATCACCGCGTCGACCGGTCGCCGCAGCCTGCGCGCAAGCTCGTCCGCTCCGAGGCCGCCGTCGGCCGTTCCCGACACCGAGGCGAGGACGATCGTGTGGTCGAACGAGCGGCCCTGCAGTACGCGCGCCAGCTCCAGCAGGACCCCGGTCTCGACCGCGCCGGCGCGATCCAAGACGCCCGGCGAACCGTCACGCGAGGTGACGATCACCAGCCGCCGGTCGCTCGGTCCGGCACGCATGCCGAGTACGTTGATCAATTCACGCTTGCCGTTGAGCGTCTTGGCATCGAAGCGATACCGAGCGGCGTCGAAGCCGGCGGCCTTGAGCCGGCCGGCGACGAGACCGGCGACATCCGCGTCCTGACGCGACCCCGATTCACGCGCGCCGTACTGGTCGACCAGTTGTCGGCCCGCGGCGATCGCACGCTGTGCGCTGAATGTCGGCGGCGCCAGTTCCGGCGCGAACGCGCGTTGCGGATCCTCGAGCGAAAAGGCCAAAACGATCAAGGCCAGCAGCGCCGGAGCGAACGCGGCGCGGTAGAGCCGGGGCTCGAGCAATCCCAGAGGCACCGCGACAGTCTAAGAAGAGGACCCGACAGGGGCCGCAATGCCTCCGATCGCCGCGCGCGTCCGGGTTAACGGCGAGTTAGACGCGGCTTAAGCCCCGCCCATCGGGGTGACTCAACCTCTAAGCTCGATCCGTGGATACCGCTACGGCAACAATTCTGCTCGTCGACGACGAAGCGCCGATCCAGCGGATGCTCGAGTATCCGCTCAAGAAAGACGGTTACGAGGTGGTGATC
This sequence comes from Solirubrobacterales bacterium, assembly GCA_049276635.1. Classification (GTDB taxonomy): domain Bacteria; phylum Actinomycetota; class Thermoleophilia; order Solirubrobacterales; family JACPNS01; genus JACPNS01. The sequence goes on from JBASWU010000065.1 coordinate 2,635, forward strand.
GCCGGTAACGGCGAAGAGGCACTCGAGAAGTTCCGCGCCGGCAAGTTCGACCTGGTCGTGCTCGACATCATGTTGCCAAAACTCGACGGGCTCGAAGTATGCAAGGAGATCCGCGCCGAGAGCAACGTGCCGATCGTGATGCTCACCGCCCGCGCCGACGAGGTCGACAAGGTGATCGGGCTCGAACTCGGCGCCGACGACTACATGACCAAGCCGTTCAGCCTGCGTGAGTTCCGCTCGCGGGTTAAGGCCGCCCTGCGCCGCGCCGGCATGTCCAGCAACGGCGGTGGCAACAAACCCGAGGAACGCACGATCAAGGCCGGCAGCGTCGAGATCGATCCGGGTCGCCGCATCGTCACCGTCGACGGCGCGGAGATCACCCTCACCTTCATGGAGTTCGAGATCCTGATGGCGCTGGCCTCGGAGCCGGGTCGCGTACTCACGCGCGAGGCGCTGCTCGAACGCGTCTGGGGCGATTCCGCCTACCGCGACATCCGCACCGTCGACGTGCACATTCGCCACCTGCGCGAAAAGGTCGAGCCCGACGCGAGCAAGCCCGAGTACATCCTGACCGTGCGCAACGTGGGCTATCGCTTTCGCGATTCGTAGGCCGTCCGGGAGCTGCCCATGAACCGCCGCCGGTTTTCCTGGGGCATCCGCGAGAAGCTGACACTGCTGTTCTTCGGCGTCACCTTCATCGCCGTGACGGCGAACTTTCTGATCGTCGTGCCGCGGCTTGAGGCGCAGTTGCGCGGCAATCAGGTCAAAGAGATGGAGCGCACCGCGCGGCAGTGGGTGCAGGCCGTGCAGACCTATGAACAGACCGTCGACAGCCAGCTGACCTCTTCGCAGGCCGCCCAGACCTACGTCGACGCGATTGCCCAGAGCGCCGGGACACGCGTCGCGATCCTCAAGCCGAGCACCGGCGGCAACCCCTTGACACCGCAGATGCAGGTCCTCGCAGACACGCTCGAGGTTTCCGGTCCGAACGACCTTGTCAGCGACTGGATCGCCGCCCGCGCAACCGTGACCGGAAAGCCGACCAGCGGAACCCTCGAGGTCTTCGGCCGCCTGCACGCCGAGGCCGCCGCGCCGATCACGGCAAACGGCCGGACGATCGGCGCCGCCGTCTTCTCAACTTCGCTCGGCAACGTAAACGCGATCGTCGGGCAGCAGGCGCGTCGCAACCTGATCGCCGGTATTTTCGCGCTGGGGATCTCGCTGGTCGTCGGAATGGTCGCGTCGGGCTTCATCGCGCGGAGAATCAAGCGGCTCGAGTTCGCCGCGCGGTCGGTCGCCGACGGCAACTTCACCGAGCCGATCACGATCGACTCAAACGACGAGATCGGCGAGCTGGCGCGCGCGTTCAACAACATGCAGGACCGGCTGGGCCGCGCCGACCGTGCGCGCAAGGCCTTCATCGCCAACGCGTCTCACGAACTGCGCACGCCGCTGTTTTCGCTCGGCGGCTACGTCGAACTGATGCTCGAGGAGGACCTCGATGATCAAACTCAGCGCGAGTTTCTCGAAACCATGCACACGCAGATCCACCGCTTGACCAAGCTGGCGACCGACCTGCTCGACCTTTCGAAGATCGACACCGGCTCGCTCGCCGTGCGGGCCGAGCACGTCAACGTCGGCGAACTAGCCCACGGCGTCGCGCGCGAGTTCGAGCCGCAAGCGGCACAACACGAGAGCGAGATATCGGTCTCGACCGACGACGGCGTCGAGGCGATCTGCGACCCGGACCGGCTCGCTCAGATCGTCCGTATCCTGATCGACAACGCGCTTTCTCACACGCCGGCCGGGGCGAACATCAAGATCGGGGCGGGGCGCGAGAACGGAGCCGTACGCGTAACCGTCAGCGACGACGGGCCGGGCATCCCGGCCGAGGACCTGCCGCGGATCTTTGACCGCTTTTACACCGGGGACAAAACCGGCGGCACAGGACTGGGCCTGTCGATCGCGAACGAAATCGCAACGGCGATGAACAGTCGGCTCTCTGTGCGATCACGCCCAAGCGAAACCAGCTTCATTCTCACACTGCCGGCGTCCGGGGGCGGCCGATGAGACGCGCCGGCGCGCTCGTGGCCGGCGCGCTCGTGGCGGTCTCGCTCTCCGGTTGCCTACTCGACGGCTCGCTCGACGGGTTTCTCGACTCGCCGGGGACGAAGCCTTCGAGCGCGCGTACCGCGCTGCCGGGCGCCGAGATCGACCCACCGACGCTTTACAGGCGCGTCGCGCCGGCCGTCGTAACGGTGATCTCGGAGTTCGGCGCAGCCGAGGAGGACGGCGAGATCGGGCTCGGCACCGGATTCGCGACCGGCGACGGTTCGATGATCGTCACCAACGCCCACGTCGTGACCAACGAACTCGACAACCACCGCCGCGCAAACTCGGTCAACCTCCAGCTGCAGGACGGCAAGCGAGTCAAGGCCGAGATCGCGGGCGTCGATCCTCACGCCGACATCGCCGTGTTGACGAGCAAGCGACGGGTGACCGGCAGGCCGCTGAAGTTCGCCACCGCCCCGGCCCGAATCGGCGAGCCGGTGATGGCGCTCGGATCACCGCTCGGCGAGACCTACACGATGTCGGTCGGGTACGTGACCGGCGTCGACCGGCGGATCTCCGGTCTGGCCGGATTTCGGATCTACGACGCCGTACAGACCGACGCGGTGATCACGATGGGCAACTCAGGCGGGCCGCTGGTCAACGCCGATGGCCGAGTGCTCGGTGTCAATGGTCAGATCCTGTCGGTCGGCGGTGGCGGCGAGGGACTGGGATTCGCGATTCCGGCGGCACTGGTCAAGCGATCCTCCACGGTCCTGGCGACCGGCGAGACGGTGAAGTACGCCTACCTCGGCGTCGAAGGCAAGCCGCTGTGGCGCGGGATCGAAGATTTCGCCGAGGTTCCGGCCGGACCCGGTGTGCTCGTCGGCGAGGTGCGCGAAGGCTCGCCCGCCGACCGCGCCGGCCTGCGTGGCGGCGATGAGGAGGTCAGCGCCGCGGGTTCCACCGTCGCGCTCGGCGGCGACGTCATAACCGCAATCGGCGGGCACGAGCTCGCCTACAACGAGCAGCTCGGCCAGGCGCTCGACAGGTTCAGGCCCGGCCAGCGCGTGACGATCGAGTTCCTGCGCGACTTCAGCGAGAAATCCGTCCGCGTGACCCTCGCCGAGCGCCCCCTGCTGTGGCCAGACTTCTGGGACCTCTTCCTCACCAAGCGCCTACGAGGCCAGCGGGGTCCCGCGTTCCTACCGAAGCTGCGGTAAGGCCGAGGGGCCTCTGCTTTCGGCCGCTGGGGTAGGCTTGGTTTATGTCGGGAGTTGACGCCAACGGGAACGCCAATGGCGGCGGATCGCTCGCCGGAGCGCCGCTGGTGCTGGTTTCAAACCGCGGTCCGATCACCTACGACCGCGACGACGACGGCAACCGCGTCGAACGCCGTGGCACCGGCGGGCTGGTCACCGCGCTGACCGGCCTGGTCAACCACCGGTCCGACACCCTCTGGGTAGCGTCGGCGATGAGCGACGAAGACGCCGCCGTCAGCGCCGAGCACGCCGGCAGCTCATTCCTCGTGCGGCCCAACGCCGACACCGAGTATCGCGTGCGCTTGGTCGCCAGCGATCCCGAGGCCTACGACCGCTTTTACAACGTCGTCGCCAACCCGATGCTGTGGTTTATCCAGCATTACCTCTGGGATCTCTCCAACGCTCCAGATATCCGACGCGAGGAGACCGACGCCTTCGACTTCGGCTACCAGACGGTCAACGGCGACCTCGCGGCGGCGGTGCTCGATGAGATCGCCGACGCCGATGACCCGATCGTGATGGTCCATGACTACCACCTCTACACGATGCCCGGCATGATTCGGGCCGCGCGACCCGACGTATTTCTGCACCACTTCATCCATATCCCGTGGACTCAGCCCGACGCCTGGCGTGTGCTGCCCAACCGCATCCGCGACGAGATATACCGTGGCGTACTCGCCAACGACATCGTCGGCTTTCACACCGAGTCCTACCGCCGTAACTTCCTGCTCTGCTGCCGCGAACTGCTCGGCGAAGCGGTCGTCGACGAGAAGAACGGCGTCGTAAGCCTCGCCGGACACGACACCTGGGTGCGCGCCTACCCCCTGCCGATCGACGCCGACGCATTCCTGCGCACCGCCCAGAACCCAAAGGTCCACGAGTTCGAGCGCGAGATCATCAAGCGCCGTCGTGAGCACCTGATCCTGCGTGTCGACCGCGCCGACCTGTCCAAGAACGTGTTGCGCGGGTTCGCCGCCTTCGACCTGTTTCTCGACCAGCACCCCGAGTATGTGGAGAACGTCACCTTCATCGCCCACCTGATGCCGTCGCGAACCGACGTGCCCGAGTACGCCGAGTATCTCGACAAGATAGAGGCCCTGGTCGCGGTCGTCAATCACCGCCACGGCACGACCGACTGGATGCCGATCGACCTGCGCATGCGCGACGACGTCGAAGAGGCGATCGCCGAGTACAAGAATTACGACGTGCTGATCGTCAACCCGATGTTCGACGGCATGAACCTCGTCGCCAAGGAGGGTCCGCTGATCAACGAGCGCCACGGCGTCTCGATCCTCTCCGAGAACACCGGCGCCCACGAGGAGCTCGGTGAGTTCGCGATCAGCGTCAACCCGTTCGACATCCAGGAACAGGCCGACGCGATCCACCGCGCACTTTCGATGGACATGCATGAGCGTTCCCGTCGCGCCGAAGGCCTCAAGAGCATCATCACCGCGCGCAACCCGGGCGATTGGATCAGCGATCAGCTGGCCGACATCGCGAAGCGACGTGAGCTGCGCACGACCGCGGTTTAGACTGACCGGCCGGTCGCTCGAATGCGTGAGCGGCTACAGTTGACCGTCCGGCGCGTGGTTTATTAAGCGCCCGGACTCACTGTCCACGCAGCAGAAAAGAAGCCTTCTCTCTATGTCTAACCGCACTTACGACCTGGTCGTGCTGCTCGATGCCGACGCGCCGACCGACACCCGCACGAAAATCGTTACCGACGCACACGCGCTGATCAAGCAGCACGGCGACGTCAAGGCCGACAAGGACTGGGGCACGCGCCAGCTCCCCTACCTGATCGACCACCACGAAGAGGCCGCGTTCCACGTCTTCCAGTTCGAGAGCAAGCCCGAGGCGATCGCGCAGCTCGACCGCGGTTTCAAACTGACCGAGGGCGTTCTGCGTTTCCGTATTTTCGAGACCGACGCCGGTCAGGAGCTTCCGCCGGCTCCGCCGCTGTTCAAGCGCGAAGAACGTGGCTACGAGCGCCCGCCGCGCGAGGCGGCGGCCACGCCGAGGCTCGAGGTGGCGGCCGCGGAGACCGCCGCGGCACCGGCCGATAC
>JBASWU010000066.1:0-2966 GCA_049276635.1 Solirubrobacterales bacterium
AGCCACCGGTGCGCGCCGCGTTCCTTGGCTGCGGATGCTCAAGTGGCTGGTCGTCTCGGCGGTTTTGTGGGCCGTTTTTTCCGGCGTGTTGTTCGTCATATCGGCGACGATCGAGTCGAACAAGGTCTCCGACGCGACCAACGCGCGACTCGGCGGCGGTGGCAATTTCGTGACCGGCCCGGGAACGGTCCTCGTGCTCGGACTCGATAAGCGACCGCCCGGCAGCAAGGAGCCGGGTGCGTCGACCACGACCGCGCGATCGGATTCGATGATGCTCCTGCGCACCGGCGGCGGCGTTTCGCGGCGGCTCTCGATCCTGCGCGACACCTACGCCGAGATACCCGGCTATCAGGCCCAAAAGATCAACGCCGCCTACGCGCTCGGCGGGACCGCCCTGACGGTCCAGACCGTCGAAAACTTCCTCGGCAACGGCCTTGAGATCAATCACGTCGTGATCGTCGATTTCGAGCGCTTTCCACAGCTGATCGACGCGCTCGGCGGAATCAATGTGAAGGTGCGCGAGCGCTGTATCCGCAGCACCTTCGGCGGCAAGACTTTCCGCCTGCGCCGCGGCGAGCACCATCTAAGCGGCGAGCAGGCGCTGCGTTATGCCCGCGTCCGCAAGAACGCCTGCGACCCCGGCGAAGACGATCGCGACCGAGCCCGTCGCCAGCAGACGGTGATGTCGTCGATGAAGTCGAAGGCGTTCAGCCCGTTCACGTTCATCAGGCTTCCGTGGGTCGCGTGGGCCGCGCCCAAGGCGATCGTCACTGATATGAGTCCGTTCACGCTGATGGGTTTTCTGACCGGTGTCACAACAGGCCCGGACCCGCGTACCGATGTGTTGAAACCGACGGGCATCGGTCCCGGGAGCAGCCTGATCGTGCCGGATACCGAACGCACGCAGGCGGCGCGGCGGTTGCTTCGCGACTGAAGGACCCGCCGGGGTTTAAACGGCGCTAACACTGCACCAACCAGCGAGGCGCGGACTCGCGACCGCGCTCAGGCGACTATTAGTAGGCGGCAGGTGGCTGCGGTGGCGGCGGAGGCGGCGGTTGCGTTTCGTCGTAGACCCGTGTCTCGACCACGCCGCGACGCTGGTTCGCGATCAGGAAGAGGCCGATCAAAAGCCCGATACCGCCGGCGATCATCAGGATCACGCCGACCGTCTGAATCTCGATTCCGGCGACCGTGGCGGTGACGGCGTATTTGAGGATCGCGCCGACGGCGATCAGGAATATGGAAGCTCCGATTGTCATGCACGGTTCTTACCCTCAGACCGCGAGTAGCAAACCTCCGAGCCGGCGACCTCCAGATGGTGCCGCGGCATCGATCGAGCTGCGGGTACCGTGTCGTCGATCGACCCGCCGCCAGCTCTTGTTCGGACGATCCGCCTATCAACATGTGATCGTGCCTACACGTGATCACATCGAAAAAGGCATGCGGTCCTCGCGGTACGTCATGCCGGCTCCTCGAGCGCCCCGTCGCAGGATCAGCGCCGTCTCAGGTGTCGACGCGTGGTTTAGCGGCCTTGCCAGCGGACGAGCTCGAAGAACCCGACGACCCCGAGGAATCGGACGAGCCGGAGTTTGAACGATCGGAACCAGATCCTGAACCCGAACCCGAGCGTGCATCCGAACTCGACCCGGAGTCCGAGCCGGAACTAGAACCTGCGCTCGAACCGGAATCCGAACCGGAACTTGAACCGGAATCCGAGTCCGATCCGCCCGCCGAGTCGGACTCGGCACCGCTTTTGGCCCGCCGGCTGCTGGCGTAATCGGTGTTGTGGAAGCCGGACCCCTTGAAATGGATCGCCGGCGCCGTGTAGACGCGCTCGACCGGTACACCGGTCTCGGGGTCCGCGGTCAGCGGGTCGTCGGAGAACTTCTGGATGACCTCGAAGGTCGTGCCGTCGGGGCGCTTGTACTCGTAGATCGGCATCGCCGCTTAGGATAGCTTTACGGCGTGATTTGGCCGACGGCGATGCGGGTGGAGACAACTTCAAAAAGGGGTTTGGACGGACTATGAGCGCGACTGGATCGGATCAGGTGACGGACCCCGCCCCCGCCGGCGGCAGTGACGCCGTGACGATGGACAAAATCGTCGCGCTCTGCAAGCGCCGCGGCTTCATTTTTCAGTCGTCGGAGATCTACGGCGGACTCGCCAGCACTTACGACTACGGCCACTACGGCGTGTTGCTCAAGAACAACGTCAAGGACGAGTGGCGCCGCGCCGTGGTCCAGGAGCGCGACGATGTTGTCCTGCTAGACGCCGCGATCCTGATGCACCCCAAGACCTGGGAGGCCAGCGGCCACCTGGAGGGCTTCAGCGACCCGCTGGTGCAGTGTATGGGAGACTGCAAGCGCCGCTTTCGCTACGACCACCTCGTCGAAGCGCTCGAAGCCGACGGCAAGCCGGTAGACCGCGTGTTGTGCCCGGTCTGTGGCGGCGAACTGTCCGAGCCGCGCCAGTTCAACCTGATGTTCGAGACCAACATGGGCCCGGTCAAAGAGGACGGCAGCACGATCTACCTGCGCCCCGAGACCGCTCAGGGCATCTTCGTCAATTTCAAGAACGTCATGCAGTTCGCGCGCAAGAAGTTGCCGATGGGCATCGCCCAGATCGGCAAGTCGTTCCGCAACGAGATCACGCCGCGCAACTTCATCTTCCGCTCGCGCGAGTTCGAGCAGATGGAGATGGAGTATTTCATCCACGAGGACGCCGACTGGGCGAAGTGTCACGAGGAATGGATCACCTGGTGCGAGAACTGGCTGAAAAGCATCGGCCTGCCCGCCAGCCACCTTTCGCGCTACACCCACCCGAAGGAGAAGCTCGCGTTCTATTCCAAGGGCACGGTGGACATCATGTTCAAGTATCCCTTCGGCGTGCAGGAGCTGTGTGGCATCGCCGCCCGCGGCAACTACGACCTTACGCAGCACGCCACCGCCAGCGGCAAGCCGCAGGAC
>JBASWU010000067.1:0-5583 GCA_049276635.1 Solirubrobacterales bacterium
CCAGCGCGCAGGTCGTGCTGACGACGCCGACGTTGTCGGTCGCCGTGAAGGCGACAGACGCGCTGTTGACGGTCAGGATCTCATCGGCGGCCGGCGTGCTGATGGACACCTCCGGGTCGGTCGTGTCACCACCACCGTTGCAACCGGTCGGTGTGAAGGTCGAGGCTTTGTTGACGACCTCGCCGGCGTAAGAGGTCGCTTTGAGCTTGCTGGTCGCGGGCGAGCAGCTGGCCGGGTTGGTAATGAAGTTCTCGCCACCGGGCGCCTTGCCATTGAGCGTGGCCACAATCGATTCGATCGTGATGTTGACGTCGAGAAAACCGAATACCTTGACCGAACGCGGCAACATGAGGATCGTGTTGCGCAACCCGCCGTCGGGGCGGACCGTGATCGCGTCGATAACGCGAGCATGAGGAATCACGCCGGGAAATGGTGAGACCAGCAAAAAGCCGAGCTTGCCGGCCTGGGTCGGATCCGGCTCCATCACATAGATTCTGCCGGATACCGGGATTGAAAAACCGAACACGCTGACCATGACCTTGACCGTGCCCACCTGACTGGCGGGGTCGCAGTTGTTGCCCTGCTGCGTGCTGGCGGCAAAATCGCTCGCCGAGCACTTCTGGCTAACCGCGTCTGGGTCGCCGACCAGTCCGGGCGGCAGGTCGAGGACGAGGTCCCTGATGTCACCCTTACGAGGGCTCTTGGGCTTGATCGTGATGGTCAGGTCCGGGTGCCCACCGGCCTGGGTGGTCGAAGGAACGACCGAGAAAGCCGAGATGTCGAAGACGGATTTAGGCTTAGGCTTACCGTGAGGCTTACCGTGACCGTGCTGACCGCCGCCGGCCGACGCCGTAGTCGCGAGCGTGGCCATCAAAACACACGCCGAGATAAACAACGCCGCGGCAAGCAGCCAAGACACGCGCGCCCGGCGCGCGACGCCACCAGCGCCACTCGTCGACCGCGGATGAGTGATGTGGCCAGTTATTTGACGACTCATTGACTTAAATGGTCGCGCTAAATCAGATCCGAACATCTCGTGGGACCTCCCCCTGGATTGTTGTTCGCCGACTGCGCCGGCGCGTTTCTTACCGAGACCTGGCTGTCACTCCTTGCGTGACCAGCGCTGGCCGTCTGACAAACGTTGCGTGCCGACCGATTGACAACATGCTGCCTGCGCGAGTCAGCGAACCGAGTTGTCCAGCAACGGACGGTTATTAGGTATTAGTGTAACCGATAATGACTCGCGATTCAGTTTGACTCGGTGACCCGGAGTCAAGCTCTGTGTAAACCAGCGCCGGAACGAGGGCCCGTCCGACGAGCGAGTCCCGAGCTACAGCTGCCTGAACGAGCGGAAGGCCTTCGACTTCAGAGGCAGAGTCGAGCGCGCGGTCTTGCCGATCACATCGGTTGTGGTGACGATGAGCTTCGGACTTCGCAGCCTCTTCACCGCGTTAAGCGAACGTGCCGAGAAGATCAGATCGACTCGTGTCCCTTTCCTGCCACAGAAGTTAACGACTAGTGTCGACACTCCCCGGGCCTTCGCGCATCCCGGGCGCAGCCGCTTGCCATCGACCTTAATCAGCAGCTTGCGCCGGAGCGCTCTAGAGTTGATTCTCAGGCCCTTGGGCATTCTCAAAGCCAGCTTCTTGATCCGGCCCTGCCCGTTCACGGCCTTGGCCGACATGCGCAGCGTCGTCTTCTTGCCCCGGTACCTGAACTTGCCCTTGAACGCGAAGCCGGCACAGTTGATTTCGAGCGGCGCGGTCAGCGACGTGCTCCTGCCGTTGTGCGCCGTGCCCACCCCGGTGATCGATCGGCTGCCGGCCGGGGTCTTGCATCCGTCCTTGGTCACGGTCAACAGATTGTCGAGCCGCATCGTGAACGTGTTGAGCGGGACGTCGGGAATGTTCTCGAACACGGCGTTGATTTGCGTCTTGTTGACAAAGGTGGTCTGTGCGATCAGATCGATGTTGGCGGCACCGGTCAGCTTGACCAGGATCCGCGGCATTACGCGCGTCGAGCCGAGCGGGTTCTGGAGCAGGTAAACAGGGCCGGTGAGCGCCGAGGGCAGCAGCGGCGTAATCGCGCTGGCGCTGCCCACCTGCGCGCTGGGAGGACAGGCGTTGACCTCGTACTGGGCGATCGTGCAGGCGAACGGCAGCTTGGTGATATCGATCGTCAGCGGCTTCGGCAGCGTGACGTCCGCCGACTTGATCGCGGCGTCGCCGGGGTTCGAGGTGACGGTCGCCGTGAAGCGGGCGCCCTTGCCGGCCGCGGGCGGCTTGCCGGTGACGAGGTCTTCGACCTTGGCCGACAGCGTGGTCGAGAATCCGAGCTCGCCGCACCCGTTTGGCTGATAGCCATCTGTGGCGGAGCCGGTCGAGGCGCCGTATCCGGTGAAGGAAGCGTTGACTGCGGACCCCGAGCAGCCGCTGGCGTTATAGAAAAGCGGGTTACCCGCTCCGCCGGCCGACCCGAATTCCAGCTTGATCTTGCTGAGATTGAACTCTACGACCTCACTCAGAGTACTGGTTAGGCTGCGTGGAATCTCGCCGGAAACGACATCGATGCCGACCCCGTTTCCGCGCAACATGACTCTGACGGGCACGATCACGTTGCCGAACTCCACGGCTCCGACCTTGACGGGAACCTTGATAGAGAGACCGGCTACGTCGGCCGGGTTCGATCGCTCGGTGAGGAACACCTGTCCGTCAAGTGCAATCGTGCTCTGATCAACTGCGGCTTCGACTCGTACGGTACCGATCAGGGAGGAGACCGGGCAAGCGGCCGCGGCGGCCGCGGCCAGCGAACACTGGTCGGCGGCGCGCAGGCTGGCCATCAAGCCGTCCGGCAGCGAGACGGAAATCTGCTTGAGGTCCTCGCCGGCCACGCTGGCGAAGGTGATCGTCACGCCGGGATTGGCCCGTGCCTGGAGTGTCGAGAGCGCCAGCCCGACCGTCGGGGCGAATGGATTGTCGACGGTGAAGGCGCGGCCGTCCGGTACGCCGGCGTTGCTGAACGGATCTGTCGCCTTGACTTCGAAGCTGTGTGCGCCGGCCGTCAGCGGTAACGGCGGCGAATACGGCGAGCTGCAGCTCGCGAAGACTGCGCCGTCGAGACGGCACTCGAAGGTCGCCGTCTCGCCCGCGCTGAAGGTGAAACTCGGCGAGGCGTCGAGCGTCACACCGGTCGGCCCGCCGGTGATAGTCGTGACAGGCGGGGTCGTGTCGCTGTTGTCGACGGTGAATGTTCCTGACACCGGCGTAGGGTCGGTATTGCCGGCGCGATCCTTGGCGCGAACGTAGAACGTGTGCGAAGCGTTGGACAGCGTCGCGGTCGTCAGAGGAGACGTACACGTCGTGTATATCCCGCCGTCGACCCGGCACTCGAAGCCACTCCCGTTCTCGGGCGAGCTGAACGTGAACTGGGGCGTGTTGTCAGAGATAGTCGAACCCGCGGCCGGACCGCCGGTGATCGAAGTGTCGGGGACCGACGTGTCGACCACGAAGTTTGCCTTGTCGGTGGAGCCGGTGGCGGTGGCGGTGAATGAATGTCTTCCGTCAGACAGCGCAGGAGAAACCGTCTGTGTCGTCTGACCCGAGCACGATGGCGCCGTGGCGACGCCATCGACCGAGCACGAGTCCGCCGGGGCGCCGAACGTGTAGGCCGGAGTGGCGTCGCTCGTGTATCCGGCATCGCCGCCGGGCTCGAGGTCCGGACCGCCGGTGATGCTGAAGGCCGGCGTACAGCCGGTCAACGGCAGCTCGGCCGCGGTGCTCCAGACTCGCCCGTCGTGACCGCTGAAGTCGACCGGAACTGCGCTGTCACTGCGGCACGTAGTTGCTGATTTGACTAACAACAGCCTCCCCCAGGTCACGCTACCCGGCACATCTAGAATGAGTTTGGTCAACGGTATATCGGGAATATCCTCGAACTTCAAATTGAGCGACTGGTCGGGCAGCGTGGTGATCGTCACAGTGAGGCGAACCAGGATGCCGAGGGCCGGATCGCTCAGGCGGATCATCAGCCGGGCGAGTTCGCCTCCGACAGCCTCCGCGAGGTAAACGTCGCCAACGAGATCCGTCGGCAAGATCGGCGTGGTCACGGTCAGCGTACCGAAGAGTGAATCGTCGTTTATGCACACGGGTGGTTCCGCGTCGGGGTCGCCGAGGACCATGCCATTGGGACCGCAGGCACCGCCTAGAGCGGCGAGTCGGGGACCGATTGAAGCCGGCAAAGTCGCATCGATGACCGCTATGCCGGTATTACTCGCGGGCAGGTCGACCGTGGCCGTCAGCCCCGTTTGAGATCCGGCGGCCGCACTTGACAACGAAATGGCCAGAGCCGGCGCTAGCGGAACGGCGTCACAATCTATGACCGGATAGGGGACATCGGCGGCCGTGGCGTTGGATCCCTGGTAGCTGGCAAATGTGCTCTTGAAAGCCGGTGGGGTCGGAGTTGTCGAGCAGTTGGTCGGGTTTGTCAGGAACGGCGGATTGGGGCCGCCGGCGTCGCCGGTGAGCTTGAGCGTGACGTCGCGGACGCGAAAGTCCGTCACGCCGTGGGCGTCGGTGATCGAGCGTGGGACGTCGATTGCGACGCCGTCGATGCCCTTAAAGATGCCGGGCGCCAGAGGATTAGTACATGAGCCGAGCGCGCAGCGCAATAGGAGACGCGCCGGGACGACCACATTGCCGAGGTTGACGCCACCGACAACCCCAGGGATGTTGATCGAAAGACCGGCGGGGTCGCCGAGTTGACCAACGGTCATGTAGATCTTGCCGCTCAGTTTGATCGTGCTCTGGTCGACGATCGCCGTGACCAGCGCCGTACCAATCTGCGACTCGGCCGGGCAGCTAGACGACGACGCTTGAATGAGAGTGCACTTCGAAACGATCGCCGCGAGGCTGCCCATAAAACCGTCGGGCAGCGAGATATTGACGTCTTTGAGATCTTCGGTCGAATCGCCGGTGTCGATCTTGAGGGTCAGGTCGGGGTGGGCGCCCGCGTTCGACGTGGAGGTCGTGGCGGTCAGTTCAGGCGAGAACGGCGAAGCGATCGCGACCGTCGGCACCAAAACCAAAACCAGAACCGCCACCGTCAATACGACCGCCACCGTTGCGACACGCAGGGCCGGTCCCCTAAGCCGCGTTGGCAAAGCCTCCGACACAAACATTTTTACTTACCCTCCCGTTGTTCCCCGTGTGTTCCCCATGGATGCATGGATGGCGGGTCCGCTCGTCCTCCAAAACGATCACCACCAACCGACGCGACGCGCCAGCGTTATCCATCATCTCGATACAGAATACTTCAACTCCGGTCATATGTCTGTAGATACCTGATAAATAAGTAATCGGCGCCCAGGCGCCCGCAATCAAGGGCGGAACTGACCGAGCAGAGCAGGTTGTGGATCGCGGTTCGTTCGTCCGGGCGGCGCCGCGGGTCGTACCAAAACGATGGCCCCAAACGCACTCGTCCGGGGCCATCGCCGTTGATCGTCGGTGGGCTCCGCCGGGACCTTGGTCTCGGCGGAGCCCACCTTGTGACTATCTGCTTACGAACTTGCCTATGAACTGCAGCCGG
>JBASWU010000068.1:0-55185 GCA_049276635.1 Solirubrobacterales bacterium
CTGGAGTCTCGCGGCCGGCGGGGTCGTCGTGAGCGGCGCGGCGCTCAGTAACTGAAAACGGTCGCGTCGCCGGGGCCGATCCACTCCATCATCCGCGCGGTTCCGGCCGGCGTGACCGGGTCGGCCAAGGCGTCGCGATCGATCGCCCGGGCGTCGAGGCAGACCGGGCAGGCGAAGAACTCCAGCCCGGCGCGCACCGTCTGCCGGTAGAGCTTGTCCAGCGCCGGACAGCCCGCGCACGGAATCACACCCTTGATGTGATCGGGCAGGCCGATCCTCACCGCGTCGAGCGAGAGGAACATCAGCACCTGCTTGCCTTGGGCGAGCGCCGACTCGGCGGCGAAGAACGCGAGCATCACCCGCTCTGGGTTTTCCTCGATGCCGGTGGCGAGGTTGACGACCACTTTGCCGGATCCTTCCTGTGAGTGCGCCATGAAGCCAAGTCTCGCAGCCACGCCGCGCTCGCCGGCCGGTCGGGCCGTCACGCGGCGGGCGAGCGGCAGCGAGGAATGCTCGCGGGATCGCCGATCAGCCGGGCAGAGGCTCGGCGGTCGCCAGTTCGATCAAATCGCGGCCGTAGTTTTCGAGCTTGGCGGCACCGACGCCCTTGATGCCCTCGAGCTCGGCGATGCTGCCCGGGCGGGCGTTGGCGATCTCGCGCAGCGTGGCGTCGTGGAAGATCACGTAGGCCGGCACCGCGCGCTCCTCGGCCTGGGCGCGTCGCCACTCGCGCAGCCGCTCGTAGATCTCTTCGCCGAGCGGATCAAGCTCGATCGGCGGAGCGCCATCCGCCGTTTTAGTGCGCGCCGCGCGAATCTGCTTGGCCGCGACGCGCAGCGGCAGTGGCAGATCGGAGGTGACGAACTCGCGCCAGTCGCCGGCCAGCCGCAGGACGTTGTAGTGATCGGGATCGACCCGCACCAGGCCGCGCGCCACAAGCTGCCGCAAGACCCCGCGCCACTGCTGATCGCCGAGGTCGTCGCCGATCCCGAACGTCGACAGCCGATCGTGTCCAAAGCGGCTGACCTTCTCGGTGTGCTTGCCGCGCAGGATGTCGAAGACGTGGCCGGAGCCGAAGTTCTGGTCGACGCGGTAGACGCAACTGAGCAGCTTGCGCGCCGGCTCGCCGGCGTCCCATGTTTCCGGCGGGGCGACGCAGTTGTCGCAGTTGCCGCACGCGGTCGAGTGTTCGCCAAAATACGCCAGCAACTGCGTACGCCGGCAGTGGGTGCTCTCGCAGAGCGCCAGCAACGCGTCGAGCTTGCCGCGCAGCACCTGTTTGTGCTGGTCGCTCGCCTCGCCTCTTTCGAGCATGTTGCGCTGCAGTACGACGTCCTGGAGGCCGTAGGCCATCCAGGCATCGGCGGGGTCCCCGTCGCGGCCGGCACGGCCGGTCTCCTGGTAGTAGCCCTCGATGTTCTTCGGCATGTCGAGATGGGCGACGAAACGCACGTCGGGCTTGTCGATGCCCATTCCGAAGGCGATCGTCGCGGTCATGACCAGGCCGTCTTCGCGCAAAAACCGGTCCTGATTCAGGCGACGCCTGTCGGCGCTCAGGCCCGCGTGGTAGGGCAGCGCATCGACGCCGTTGGCCGAGAGCCAGGCGGCGGTCTCCTCGACCTTGCGGCGCGAGAGGCAGTAGACGATCCCGGCCTCGCCTGCGTGGTTGTCGCGGATGAAGCGCAGAAGCTGGTCGCGCGCGTTGCGCTTCTCGGCGATCGCGTAGTGAATGTTCGGCCGGTCGAAGCTACTGACGTACTCCCGCGCGCCGGAGAGATCCAGGTGCTGCGCGATCTCGGTGCGCGTGAGGCTGTCGGCGGTCGCGGTCAGCGCGATGCGCGGCACGCCGGGGAACCGCTCGTGCAGGATCTTCAGGCCGACGTACTCGGGGCGGAAGTCGTGACCCCATTGCGACACGCAGTGGGCCTCGTCGATCGCGAACATGCTCAGCCGGCCGGCGTCGTCGAGCGTCGCGAGATCGTCGAGGAACCCGGCGTTGGTCACCCGCTCCGGCGCCGCGTACAGCAACGTCAGCTCGCCCGACATCATCCGGCGATGAACCACGGCAAAATCCTCCGGTGAGAGCGACGAGTTGAGAAACGCCGCGGCCACCCCCTGCTCGCGCAGCGCCGCCACC
Source organism: Solirubrobacterales bacterium (assembly GCA_049276635.1). Lineage (GTDB taxonomy): Bacteria > Actinomycetota > Thermoleophilia > Solirubrobacterales > JACPNS01 > JACPNS01. Next base: position 2,138 of record JBASWU010000068.1, read on the forward strand.
TGGTCGTGCATCAACGCGATAAGCGGCGAGACGACGACCGTCAGCCCGCGACCGGCACGCTGCCGTGCGATCGCCGGCAGCTGGTAACACAGCGACTTGCCGCCACCGGTCGGCATCAGCACGAGCGCGTCACCGCCGGCGGTGACACGCTCGATGATCGCCTCCTGCTCGCCGCGAAACGAATCGAAGCCGAAGACCTCTTTGAGAATCGTCTGCGGCGGCGCGGTCATCCCGGCAGACTAATCGCGCCGCTGGGCGGATCGCCCGCCCGTGCGGAAATTTCACGATTCTGTTTGCGGCGCGTGACCCGAGCGTCACGGACCGCGCGCTCGGGCAACAATCGGAAGCCACGATCAAGAACGGGACGGTGCGGTCGCCCGCGGCGGTGATGTTCGGCGATCAGAGACTCGCGGGGACTCGGGCGGGTCCCACGTCTGGAATCATAATCCCATGAGCGCACAACGTCGGCGACCGGGTCTACCGGTTGCACCGGGCCAGCGCTCGGGTGTAGAACCGCAGGTAGGCGCCGAAATGGGCCTCCCAGTACGCGTTCTCATGCCGACCGGGCCAGGTCTCGGCGCGCAGATTCGCCCCGGCCCGGCGTAAGGCAGAAATCATCGCCTGATCGCCGGGCCGGAATGGATCCTGGTCACCGGCGTCAAGCCAGATCGGCACCCCAAGGTAGGGCGTGGGGTCGTTGCGCGCGGCGGCGACGACATCGTTACGCGCAAAGTCCTCGGCATCGTCGAACGCGCCGGCCGCGGTTTCGCCCGCGGTCTGCCAGAGCGCCGGGGCGTGCCCACCGATCGCGCAAAACCGGCCGGGATGAAGCCGCGCCAGATTGAACGCTCCAAATCCTCCCATCGAGACCCCGCCGAGCGCCACTCGGCGGCGATCGGAGCCGAACTTACGCTCAACGTAGGGGATGATCTCGGCGGTGACGTACCTGCCCCATTTACCGTCGGCGCGATCGTGCCAATACGAGGCGTCGCCACCATAGGGCAGCGCGACGATCGGCGCGTCTGGGCCGGCGTCGGCCAACGCCTTGGTCAACGCCCCGTTGGAGAGGTGCTCCGATGGCGTCCCGCGGCCGTGCAGCAATACGAGCAAGGGGCGCCGGTCCTGTTTGTCAAATCCCTTTGGCAGCAGCACCTCGGCCGGGAGTGTTCGCCCCACGGAGGGGCTATGGATTCTGATCCGCTCGCGCGTGACCCCGTGGGTGTTGGTGAACCAGTCGGCCGGGTGATCGATCCCGCCGCGAGTGTTCAGAAACACGGCGACCACCGACAACGCAGAGGCGATGACGATCACCGCCAGCGCTCGCCTTCGCCGCGCCCGGCGCGGGCGTATTCGTCGAGCTGGCCGGGTGCGCATGACACGGCAATTTAGTCGTCCGGCGCCACGCGTCGTGACCGGGACCGGCCACGTAGCCGCCGATTTGCTGTAGGTTCCCCAACCCTCACTAATTGACCGCGCCGGGTTGGCCGAAATGACTGGGCGCTCGTCTCTACATGGTTAGGAGGCGTTGTGACTACACACAAGATCACAACGGGACCGTTGAAGGTCAAATCGGCACTGGTCATCGTCGCGCTCGCGTCTGTCGCCGGGGCGGCGTTTGATTTGCTCGCCAGAAACCAACTGCCGGGCCTTGGGTTCGTGCTTTTCGCCGGCTCGATCGCCCTGTCAGTACCGCTGGTTCGCCGACCACGGCGCAGAGAAACCTACCTGCTGCTCGCCGCGGCGTGGTCGCTGGCCGCGTGGGTGACCGTTCGCTCCGCCGACTACCTGGCGGCGATCAACATCTGCGCGGCGCTGCTGCTGCTGTCGGCCGCCGCGTCGTCGGAGGTCTACGCAGTGCGCATCGGGCTTTGGCGAGTTCGCGACCACGTCCGGTCATGGCTCGGCCAAGTGGCGGCCGTGTGCGCCGGCGCCTCGGCGCCGATCGCCCAATTGTTGCGACAGCGCAGCAATGCCCGCATCGACGGCGCGAGGCCGTACCTGCGCGGGTTCGTTTTTGCAGTGCCGGTCTTCGTCGTATTTGCGCTGCTGCTGGCGTCGGCCGACTCGATGTTCGCGGATTTTCTCGACGGCGCGATCCCGAGCTTCGACATTTCGATCGGACAGACCGGTGAGCATCTGATCTGGATCGCGGCCTTCGCGTGGATCGCCGCGGGTTTCTACGTGTTCATCGCACAGCCGGAGCGGTCCTTCGGCCGGCCGGGTGCCGCCGGATGCGGCTTCGGGCACGTGGGCCGCTCCGACGGCCAAGCCGCCCACGGCGACCGGCGGGCGCGTCGGGTACATCGAGGTGATGATCGTGCTGAGCTCGGTCTGCGCGTTGTTCGCGCTGTTCGTCACGTTCCAGTTCGCATATCTGTTTCGCGGTGCGGCGCAGATCGACCTACCCGGCGTGACTTACGCACAGTACGCCCGCGCCGGCTTCTTTCAGCTGCTCGCGGTCGCGGTCATGACCGCCGCCCTGGTGTGGTTCGCGCTCGAGGCCGTCGGTGGGAGCATCGAGGGCCGGCGCCTCACGGCGTTTCGTATCGCCGGCACGTTGATGATCGTGCTCACCGGCGTGATCCTGATCTCGGCGCTCAAACGCCTCGGCCTGTACGAAGAGGCGTATGGGTTCACTCGCCTGCGTCTGCTCAGCCACGTGTTTGCGTATCTGATCGCCGGCGTGCTCACGCTACTGCTGGCGCAGGTCTATTGGGAGCGCCGGCACCTTTTCCTTGCGGGAACGATCGGGCTGGGCTTCGTCGCGCTGACCGCGCTCAACGCGATCAACCCCGACGCGTACATCGCCGCCCAGAACCTTGCCCGTCCGAGCGCGATGAAAAAGATCGACTTCGGCGATGGAAACGGCCGCTACCTAGGCTACATCAGCGAACTCAGCCCGGACGCGGTGCCGACCGTCCTAAATCAGTACGCGGCGTCGCCACGCGACGCCGTCTACGAGAAGCAACTCGCGGTGTGGATCTGCTGGTATATCGACCCAGGCGTAGGCTGGCGCGAATGGAGCCTCGGCCGATCAAAGTCTAAGGCCGCCGCCAAGCGGTCCGGCTTCGGGCCGCACAGCCAGCGCTGCAGGGAGTACACCGGTTGAGCGCCGGCATTCCCGAGGGCGCTGGCACACCTAGCGCGCTTTTTCGGCCGCCTCCCGGCTACGCTTGGCGGCCTCCCTGGCCTGCGCGTAACTGGTTTTGCACTGCGCGGTGGCGCTCGCTCGCTGTGTTTCGTCGGCGAGGTTTTTTGCCCCGGCCAAACACGCATCCAAGCCGGCCGCGAGCGCTTCTTCGGCCGTCGGGACGTCGTCGCGAGCATCACCGCTCTTGCCGCCGTCGGAAGTTATTTCGGTCGGCTCGGCGGTTCCCGTCTCCGCGCTGACGGGCTCGCTCGCGCCACTGGTCGCCGCCGATGGCGTAGGCGCGGTGGAATCGGTGGAATCATCGCCGCATCCGGCGATCGCCAGCGCAAGCAAGACCAGCGCTACGGCAAATGTAAGTGGCGGACGAAATCGCATTCTCTAACTCCCCCTGCGGTGATGGTGCGGTTAAAGGCTCCGGACGGCAAACCGGGCGCGTCACACTCTACCGGCGCCCGCCGTGACCGGCCGGCTTTTTCCGCGCCCGGCGCATTCATTGGGCGATCGGCGGGGCCTGACTACCCGCGGGCGACGAAGGTCAGCGCATGGCCGCCGAGACCGGCGCGGCCGGTGCGGCCGATGCGGTGGACGTAGTCCTCGTAGCTGTCGGGCTGGTCGAAGTTGATCACGTGGCTGACTTCGGGGATGTCGAGCCCGCGAGAAGCGACGTCGGTGGCGCAGAGAATCTGCGCCCGGTAGTCCTTGAAGGCCTTGAGCGAGCGCTCGCGCTGCGGCTGGCTCTTGTTGCCGTGGATCGCCTCCGAGCGTAGGCCATGCTTGTTGAGCTTGTCCGAAAGCTTCTGCACGCCGTGTTTGGTCTGGCCGAAGATGATCACGCGCTCGAACTCCGGCTTTTGCAGCAGTTCGGCGAGGATCTCTATTTTCTCCTCCTTGGAGGAGGCCTCGATCACGTCCTGCTGGATGTGGTCGTTGGTCTCGTTGGTGCGCACCGAGCAGGTGACCGGGTTGACGAGGAAGTCCTTGAGCAGGCGCTCGATCTCCGGCGTGATCGTCGCGGAGAAGCAGAGCGACTGACGCTTGCCCGGCAGCGTCTCGACGATGAAGCGGATGTCCTTGATGAAGCCCATGTCGAGCATGCGGTCGGCCTCATCGAGAATCAGCACGTCACTCTCGTCGGTCGGCAGCTCGCCCTGCTGGAGCAGATCCTTGAGGCGGCCAGGCGTGCCGATGATCACATGGGGATCGCGGCGCAGAGCCTTGATCTGACGGTTGATGTTGACGCCGCCGACGCAGATCGCGCTGCGCAGCCCGAGGCCCTTGGAGAACACGCGGAACTCCTCCTCGATCTGGTTGGCGAGTTCGCGGGTCGGCGCCATGATCAGCACGTTGCCCTCGAAGTCGTGATCGAGCAGCGCCTGAATCATCGGCAACACGAAGGCCGCCGTCTTTCCGGTGCCGGTGTTGGCGAGACCGACGAGGTCGCGCCCGTCGAGAATCGGCTTGATCGCCACGTCTTGAATGTGCGTCGGAGTCACATAGCCGTGTGCCGCGATGTTGCGCTTCAGCGGCTCGCTGAAGGCGAAGTCGTTGAAGCTGTGCGTCGCTACGTACTCCGGCCGTTCGACCCGCGTGACCGCGGTGTTGACGAACTTCGAGGGGTGGATGTCGCTGACCTTGCGGTTGCCGCGCTTGTTCGGGCGTCCGGCGCCGTTGCCGCCGTGACCGCGCGATCCGCGGTGTGGCTTTCCGCCGGGACGACCACCGCCGCTCGACGATGAGTGTGCATTGCCGCCGCCGCTCTTATGACGCGACTGGCCGCCCGGTCCGTTGCCGCGCGAGCCATTCTTGCTGCGCGAACCGGAACGGGACTTGGAAGATCCGTAACTACTAGACATATAGATGAATACCTTTTTGATTGAACTCTCGGGATGAGAGTCCGCCTCGCGTTGATCGCGCGGCGTGAGATGACACGAACTTCTCTGTCGTGAGTAATTGACTGGCGTTGACGCCCGCCGAAATTAAAAACTCGAGGAGGTCACCGGGCGAGCCACGAACCGACCGTCTCCAGACGTGCCGGAGAGAGAAGTTTCTGGTCGGCGCTGACGATTCCCATCGTGGCCCCTCTGTGGGCCGTGAGACTCATTCCGCGCTCGCCGTCTCACAGAGCATAGACGTTCTCCGAGGGAGTAGGCCGTAGTGAAATAGATTGCCGCCCGTGGTTGCGCCGATCCGATCGACGAGGCGACGCTGTCCTCAGGCTCGCGCCGGTCCAAGCCAAACCTCGATCGAGCCCGGTGAGCGGTGGGGATTGATGGAGGGTGGACGCAGCGCGGCCGGCGGCTAGCCCACGGTCAGACCGAGGTCGGCGTACGCCCGGCGGTCGCGGTACGACTCGTTCTTGGCCTCATGCAGCGCCGCGTCGGCGCGCGCCAAGAGATCGTCAACACTCTCACCGGGCCGCGACACGACCCAGCCAACGCTGACACCGGGGTTGACGTCGGGCACCAGTTCGATCCGCGCGCGCTCGATGGCGGTTGTGATGCGCGCGGTGGCGAGCACAGCGTCGTTCTCGGCGGCCTCGGTCATCACCACGGCGAACTCATCACCGCCGCGGCGCGCGGGCATATCGGCTTGACGTGCCGTCGACTCGATCGCCTCCGCAACGGCGGTCAGCACGCGGTCTCCGACCGAGTGACTATGGCGGTCATTAACCGATTTGAAGTCATCGAGATCGAACATCAGCAGCGCGAAACATCCGCCCGTTGCCGCGCTACGGCGAATCTCGTACTCGAGCCGGTCGCGCAATCGCCGCGTATTGGGCAGGCCGGTCAGCGGGTCGGTTCGCGCGAGCTCGGCCTTTTCACCTGCCGCCTCGATCGTGTGGATCCGCGTAATCGCCAACACCATCCCGGCTAGCGCGACGTTAACCGCGGTGACCGACCAGCGAATCCCCGAAAACGGATAGCCGCTCGAGACCAAAAATGCGCCGTAGAGGCCCATGCCTATCACGAGGTACACAACCGCATGTTTAAACGGCAGCAGCGCCATTGCGATCAGAATCATGAACACGTAGATGTCCGTGCCCACCGGAGCGGCGTCGCCGATCAGCAGGCAACTGACCGTGATCATCAGGAGTGCGCCGATCGCGAAAATGTGCGTGGTCAGGTTCGCCTGCAATCCGCGCATCCTCGCCCAAACGCCGAGCGGGGCGAAGACCAGCAGCCAGCTGGCCAGTGCCGCGATCTCCGGCAGCGAGAACGCGAAACTCGTCGCCCCCGTCAGCACCCAGAGCCCGACGACCAGACAGCACACGACAGTCACAACGATTGTGTGCAGCCAAGCCAGCCTGGAGACCCCGGCCATCGGGTCGTCAGCGATCATTAGGCGGTCGGAGTCGCGGGCGCGCGGCCGGTCGCCGGCAAGCGGCGTCCCGCGGACCGGTAGCACCGCCGATGCCACCGGGCTACCGCGTCGTTCCGGCGCCGTCGCCTTCGCGTGGTGCAGTGCGTCGTCGCCGCGCTGAAGAACTTCGCTCGCCGTCTCGTCTGCCTGGTATGACACCCAGCCGGCGCTCGCGTACGGAGTCAGCCCCGGGCAGACCGCCCGGCGAGCGTCGACGATCCGGTCGCAGGCTCGATCGGCGAGGAGCTGGATGTCCCGTCCGGCGGAGATCGGCGCCAGCACGCTGAACTCATCGCCGCCACGCCGAACGAGCATGTCGGTCGACTCCAGCGCCGAGGCGATCGCGTCGGCCGCCGCGACCAGCACGTCATCGCCGACCGAGTGATTGAAACTGTCGTTGACCTGCTTGAAGTTGTCGAGGTCGAACGCGATCAACGCGAATCCCTCGCCGCCGCGGTTCGCGCGAGCGATCTCCTCCGAGAGCCGTTCCTCGAACTTGCGCATGTTGGCGGCCCCGGTCAGCGGATCGCGCTCGGCTATCTCGCGGTTGGAGATGACCGTGCGGATCAGCCGTCGCTTCAGCGACCACGCCAGCCACGAAAGACTGACCGTGACGATCGCCAGCAACGCGCCACGCAGCATCGCGTCGGGGGCGTCGATGCGCGCCGACGTCACGAGAATCGCGATCGCTCCGGCGGCGATGATCGGCGCGGCCTTTCGCGCCGTCGCAAGGTAATAGGCGGCGCCGACCGGACCGAGCAGGAACAGCGTCAAGAGCGGGGAGACCATGTTCGGAGTGGCCAGATCCGAGACGAACGTCCCGGCGATCGAGAAGATCAGCGTCAGTTGAAACACCCAGTCCTTGAAGACATAGGAAAAACGCCTGCCGATGACCACGAACAGCGGGGCGATCGAGATGCCGACGGCGCACAGCGCGAGCGTGAACGGGTTGCGAAACTCGGCGCCGTAGGGAGTCATCGCGAATATCACCGGGGCGGATGCGACCGACAATGCATAGGCGGCCAGCACCCAGTAGTGGATCCGGTTCGGAATCCCGAGTTCGTCGACCAGCTCGCCGTCGCGCGGTGCGAGCAATCGCGCGACCACTCCACGCGAAGCGATGTCTCGAGCCGGCTCGCGCAAGACGATCCCGTCGTCCCTCGGGGATGTGAAAGTTCGCGTTCGCATGTGTCCCGGGGATCCCGTGGATCCGCCTGGATCCCCATCCGATATCGACCATCCGGCGCAGTACCGCAGTAGCGGTACCCTGGAACGGACGTTTGTTCGAGGTCGACCCTGGACTGACGGCGACCCGGAACCCCTCGTCCAAGCGATAAATCAGCTGCGGCGAACCGGCGGCCGGCGCCGAGTGCCACTAGAGCACGTACCGCACCGGCTCGCACGCGCCACTCATATCACGCGAAAACTCTCAGTCCATCAGGTACTCGAACGCCTCGACCGGGTCCGAGAAGATCATCAGCGCGTCGTCGGTCGTGACGAGCCGCCCGTAGTGCGTCGACATCTCGTGCTGAATCGCGTAACCGTCAATTTCGAACCCGAGCTCAGCGCCGACCTCGTCGTAGTCGATGATCAGCCGGTCCTTGGCGCGGATGTCCCAGAACGACGGCTGCTCGATGACTTCGACCCCGTCGCGCCCGCGCATCGCATCGGCGACCGCGTCGCCCTCCTCGCTCTTGGCCATCACGATTCCGACGTAGTCGTAGGACTTGTTTTCTGGATCAGGAGTCATCCCGGAACCACCGGCGGCCGCGCTCATTGGGCTACCTCGACCGGAGCCTTGCCGCACGATTCCAGTAGCTCCGCCTGCTCTCCGCGGCAGACCTCGAGCGACCGGGCAAAATCGCTGTCGCCGGGCAGTGAGTCGAATACGGCGCTCAACCCTTCGGCGGCCACCTCGACCTCTGGCAACCACTTCGCGCGCCACTCTTCAAGTACGCCGAGGTTGTGATCGCCGAAGGCCTCGTCGGCGACGACGAATTTCATCATGTCGCCGGTCCACGCGCTCGCCCATTCCCACTCCAGCTCGACGCCGGTGCAAAGCGACGGGGTGATCGAATCACCGTTGGCCGGCGCCTGTCTCATCAGCAGTTCGCGGTTGAGCAGCCGGCCGATCAACGGCTCAAAGCAGACATTGACGGCGAAGATGACCTCGCCCCAGTCGGCCGTGGCCCGGAAATGCTCGACCAGCCGGCGTACCGGCTGCCATTTCTCGTCCTCGAGAAACGCTCGCTTCGACTCCTCGATATCGAATACTCCGAAGGCCCCCTCGATGTCCATCGCGTATAGAACCGGCGCCTGCGCCTGCCGCTGTTTCATTGCCGCCTCTAGCGCGACGCAGTGCGCCAGACCGTCTGACAGGCAGTCGCGCGCGATCGTCGCCGTCGCCAGCCATATGCCCTGCGCTACGAATGATGTGACCTGCAGATTCGCGCGCAGAAACTCAACCCACTCCGGCGCAAAGTCCTCGAGCAGGTGTCCCTGCTGGCCGGCGTTCAAGGAGTTCTCGATCTGCCGCTCGAAACCGCTGCCGTCCTGAAAATACGGTCGTTCCCACATCTGGCCGGGATCGCGGAACGCGAACCAATCGCTCGAGCGCAGACGCGTCGACTCGTCGCTCCACGTGCCGCGGCCGTCCTCGAAACACACGGGCCAGCCGCGGTCGACGTGGCGGTGAACCGACGGCTGCGTGTCGACGGTGACGTCCTCGTAGAGCGTGGCCCGTCGTTTGGCCGGCGTGTACCACTGGAAGGTGCGATCGGCGTCGTCGCCTCGCTGGGGCGTCGGCGCATTGTCGGAGAACTTCTTGATTGGCTGGTCGGTCATGTGGCCGTACTCCCTTTTTCGTCGGTGGCGCCGGCGGCGGTTGTGAACTTGTCGAAGAAGATCCGGCTCTCGTCGATCGAGAACCGCTCGGTCAGTAGCTCGGTCAATGCGTCGACCATCGGCGGCGGCCCGCAGGTGTATGTCTCCACGGTCTCCGCGCCGACGGCGTCGAGATACCTGCCGGCGGCCTCGTGGACGAAACCGCGCTCGCCGGCCCACTCCGAGTCGGCACCGGCCTCCGAGAGCACTGCGCAGAATTCGAAATGGGGCAGGCTCTCGCCGAGCACGGCGATCTCGTCAACATAAAAGAGATCCGCCTCGGTGCGCGCGCCGTAGAAAAAGCGAATCGGTCGCTCGGACCCGGCGCCGGCGAGCTGACGCAGCAACGATAGGACCGGCGCCATGCCGGAGCCGCCGGCGACGAGCAAGATCGGGTTCTCGCTTTCGCGCAGCCGAAACGATCCAAATGGCCCGGTGAATTTCAGCTCGTCGCCGGGCTTGAGCTCGCCGTCGAGCAGAGCCGAGAAACGTCCACCGGGGTAGCATTTGATCATCAGCTCAATCCCCTCGCCGGCTGCGTTCGCCATCGAAAACGACCGCCTCTCTTCCGAGCCAGGCACCCACAGATCAACGTACTGCCCGGGGATGAAATCGAAATCCGCCGGTTCGCTGACATCGAGTTTGAGGCCGACGATATCGTGGGTCAGGCGTTCGATCGAAGTGACCGTGGCGACGCCGTCGCGGATCGGTACGTCGAGGCGGTAGTTGTCCGGGTCGTAATGCAGCAGCTCGACGACGAGATCGGTGTCGGGCATCGCGCGGCAGAGCAAGGTGTAGCCCTGGCTTTCCTCGGTGTCCGAGAGGGCAAAAGTCGAATACGGCTTCAGTGTGACCTCGCCTTCGAGCAGGAAGCACTTACAGGCCGAGCACTGCCCCTCGCGACAGCCGTAGACGAGGTTGTAGCCATGCCTAAAGGCCGCGTCGAGGACCGTTTCGTCTTCGTCGCAGTCGATCTGCTCGTCGATCGGGTCGATCGTAACTCGTGGCGTCACCGCGGGTTCCGTCCCGTCATCCGGCCAGGACTAAAGAAGGGCTTCGCTGGCGTCGGCCGAGCTCGGAATCAGCAGGTCCGATTCCTCTGACGCCGTATGCCAGTTACCGCTGGGCAGACCCTGCGACTCGGCGTAGGCGATGTTCGGGCTGGTGATCTCAAGGCCGATCGAGCGAATGTCGTCGAGTGTCCAGCGATCGTCGTCTTTGAGATGGGGCTGCGCGAGCAGTGTCTTGCCGTCCCGGCGCACAAAGCCGAGATCGCTGACGACCTCCGACAGCTCCATCCCGTGGTAGCGATCGAAGTAGTTTCTGTCCCCTTGATAGCGGCCGGGATTGGATTCGTCGAGCCACTGGCATTCCTTGGAGCAGTAGAACCGCGTGCGGTCGCCGACGACGCGATGTGTGGCGTCCTCGTCGAACACGCAGGCCATCGTGCAGGTCCAGCAAAACGGCGGAGCTTCGGCCATGAAGCCGCTGAGCAGCAGCGCTTGGTCCTTGGGATCTTGAAGCTCGCGGTATGCCTCCCAGAACATCCCGTATTCGTCGTACCAGCCCGGGTACTGGTTCTCGAACCACTCGAAGTCACGCTCGTCGAGCGGATCGAAGCGCCAGAAGTGCAGCATCCAGGCGCTAAACGCGAACATCACGTTCTTGTGAATCACACCGCGCACAAGGCGATCGCGCGCGCGATCGAAGATGTCGGGCGGCACGTTGAGTCCGAGCTTGCCGAGCTTCAGCACGTAGGCGCGATACCAATCGTCGCGGATCCAGCGATCCCACTTGTCGAGGTAGCTCTCGGGATCGGACCGGTCCTTGGAGAAGTACTCCATGATGCCGCCGGCGAACACGTCGAGGAAAGCGTGGTTGATCCACCAGGCCTGTTGCAGATCACGCTCGATCAGCGGTGCGTTGTGGTCATCCTGAAGCACCGTCAAAAGCGTCGCGTAGCCGTTGGATATATGTCGTGCCTCGTCTGACTGCACCGACAGGTAGGTCGAAGGCAGGGTGAAGTCGCCGTTGCGCGCCGCGACGTCGGGTAGGGCGACGAAGGCGACATTGGTGAACGCCGTCTCGGCGACGACCTGCAAGGTGAAGGCACACTGGATCGGATCGCCGACGATGAAATGGGAGATCATGTTCAGGCCGCCGACGGTGATCGGATCGCGCGGGAACGCCTGCTGCGCGACGTTCCAGCCGGCCGGATCCGGAACGTGCTTGGCGTACCAGCGGGCCAGGCTCATCTGCATCCCGGTGTGGCGGATTTCGTCGACGAACTGGACGTGGTAGCCGTTGCGCAACTCGTTGTTGGGAACCGCGTCGATCAGCATCGACATGCAGCGCCCGGCACCGACCTCGGCGTAGTTGGTCACCGTGACGAAGGGCTTGAGCACCTCGAGCCAGCGCTCGTGGGTCTTGCTCGTCATATCGGCCCGCAGCGCGGCGTCGTGCGACCCATACACCCGCTCGTCCTTCTCAAGCTCCATCGGCAGGTATTCGCGCATCACGTGCTTCATCGGGTCCTTCGCGTTTTTCGGGAAGCGATAGCGACTCGGATAGCGAATCGCCGGCTCGTGGTAGGTGGGATCCCAGCCGAGATGCGCAATGCGATCGTGTGTCTTCGTGATGCTGCGCCGTCTTGACTTCGTGCTCATCGATTCTCCATCGATTCGTAGCAGGAACTTCCGCCCCTCCCCAGGGACGTCCCTAAAGAATACGGCACAGCCAACCCGCCCGTACGCCCCGCTGGGCTGATTTTTACCCCCCTAAAGAGGTAATGGCGGACCATCTCACTCAATTTCTGCCGCGGCCGATCGCCGGTGTAGTGCATACTGAGATGATGCCGCTGTACGAATTCACTTGCCTCAACTGCGACAAGCACTTCGATGAACTGCGCCCGTGGAGCGAAGCAGCGCCGCCGTGCCCGGTCTGCGCGGGCGATACCGCGCGGGTATTCTCGCCGTTCGTCGCCCAGGGACTCCAGCGGGCCGATCGCGCCGACTTCAGCGGTGTGCCGTTTGACCGCGCCGCTTCGTGTGGCGGCTCCTGCGGCCACAGCCACCACTGAGGAGGCGCTACGCCGGCGGTTCGCTGAGCAGGACGTCGTAGACCCGGCGGTCGAGCCGGCCGGAGAGATCGAGGTGCACGTTCTTGACTTCGACGTATTCGTCGAGCGCGTTGGGACCCAGCTCGCGGCCGACCCCGCTCTGTTTGTAGCCGCCGAAGGGCATCGCGCAGTTGACCATGTGTGCGTCGTTGATCCAGACCGTGCCGGCGCGAATCCGCTTGGCGAGGTCGAACCCACGTTCGTTGTCGGTGGTCCAGATCGCCGCCGCGAGTCCGTAAATCGAGTCGTTGGCGATCGACACCGCTTCGTCCTCATCCTCGTACTTGAGGACGCTCAGCACCGGACCGAAAATCTCCTCTTGGGCGATCCGCATGTCGCGGCGCACATCGGTGAAGATCGTCGGCTCGACCCAGAACCCACGCTCGAAACGCTCGCCCTCCGGCACCCCTCCGCCGAGCGCGAGCGTCGCGCCCTCCTCTACTCCGACGCGGATGTATTCGAGGATCCGGTCACGCTGCCGGGCGGAGACGATCGGCCCGAAATCGGTGTCGTAATCCATCGGATCGCCGATTTTGATCTGCCGGGCGCGCGCGACCATCCGCTCGACGAACTCGTCGTGCAGCGAGGCCGGCAGAAGCAGGCGACTGCCCGATTCGCAGGCCTGCCCGCAGTAGAGCATCCCGCCAAACAGAGCCGCGTCGATTGCGGTCTCGATGTCGGCGTCGTCGAGAACGACCACCGGAGATTTGCCCCCCAGCTCTAGCGTCACGCGCTTGACGTTGGTCGCCGCGAGGCGCATGACCTCACGTCCGACGGCGGTCGATCCGGTGAAGGCGATCTTGTCGACGTCCGGGTGCGCCGCGAGCGCCGCGCCGACCTCTTCGCCGACGCCGGTCACGACGTTCAAGACGCCGTCCGGCAGGCCGCATTCGGCGGCGATGCGGGCGAATTCAAGCGCCGTCAGCGGTGTCTTCTCGTCGGGCTTAAGCACAAACGAGTTACCGGCCGCGAGCGCCGGGCCGAGCTTCCAGACCGCCAGCAGCAGGGGAAAGTTCCAGGCGACGACGCCGGCACAGACGCCGATCGGCTCCTTGCGAATCGTATTGGTCGAAAGCGTCGGGTAGACGATCGTCGGCTGGGGCTCCTCGAAGCGATACGTCGCCGCGGCCTCGGCGAAGTAGTGGAAGTGCGAAACCGCGAAGCCGACGTGAAATCCGCCGGCCTGGCGAATCGTCGCGCCGTTTTGCTTCGACTCGAGCTCCGACAGCTCGCCGAGTTCCTCGCTCATTCTGTCGGCGATGGCCAAGAGGATCTCGGAGCGCTCGCTGGGCATCAGGCCCGACCACACGCCCGACTCAAAACTGTCGCGTGCGGCCTGTACCGCTCGGTCGGCGTGATCGACCGTGCCGCGCGCGACCGTGGCGACAAGTTCCTCAGTCGCGGGATCGACGATCTCGAACAGCTGGTCGGAATCGACCCACTCGCCGCCGATGAACATCTCGTAGTGCTTGACGCCGACCGTAGCCATCATCAGGCCGCCGGGTCGAGGACGACTTTGAGCGCTTCACGGCTGTCGAACAATTCGTAACCGGAAACGGCCTCGGAGAGTCCCATCCGGTGCGAGATGATCGTGCCCGGCTCCAGGCGACCGTCGGCGACCAGCGCCATCACCTCGTCCATCCGGCCCTGAATGTTTGCGATGCCGGTGTGAATGGTGAGATTCTTGAGCCACATGTCCCCGATCGGGACCGTCGCCTCGTCTTCGTTGTACACACCGGGGACCGAGATCTCGCCGCCCATTCGTACGAGCGGAAAGGTCGCGGCCAGCGCCGAGGGGTGCCCGACGGCGTCGACCACAAGGTCGGCGCCACGCCACTCGGTCAGATCGAGGATGACGTCGTCGGCGGCCTGCTCGGTCGGGTTCACCGGGATCGCGCCGAGACTCTCGGCGATCTTCAGGCGCGGCGCCACCATGTCGATCGCGACGATGTTGCCGGCGCCGAGCGCCTTCGCGGCCATGATCGCGCAGAGTCCGACCGGTCCGGCGCCGATCACGGCGACCGTATCGCCCGGCCGCATCGCCGTCTTGCGAATCGCGTCGTAACCGGTGGTCATGATGTCGCCGACGAACAGCGCGTTCTCGTCGCTGACGCCATCGGGGATTTTGCGCACCGTCAGATCGGCCTCCGGCACACGCAGATACTGCGCCTGGGCACCCGGCAGATCGCCGAAGGCCATGCCCATGCCAAAGACGCCGATGCCAATGCATTTGGCCTGCTGCCCGCGCCGGCAAAACCAGCACGCGCCGCAGCAGACCATGAACGAGCCGACGACGCGGTCGCCGGCCTCTATCTGCACCACCTGGTCACCGACCTGCTCGACGGTGCCGAGGTACTCGTGACCGAGGACGAAGCCCTCCTCGATCTCCATGCGCCCGTGATAGGGATGCAGGTCCGAGCCGCAGATCGCGGTCTTGTCGACGCGCAGAACTATGTCATTGGCGTCCTGAATCTCGGGGCGCTCGACGTCTTCAAGGCGCACGTCGCGCTCCCCGTGCAGTGTTAGGGCGGTCATCGTCGTCATTGTGAGTTCCTCTCGCCTGGCCTAAGCACTCTGGCCGGCCGCGTCCTTCTCGGCGGTCAGATCGCGGTAAATCGGAAATAGAGGCTTGGTCAACGGCACCAAGCGGAGAATCTTGTTTACCGGCCCCTTTGCGCGGACCTGTCCCTTGGCGAGACCGACCGCGAGGTTGTACTCGCCGCGCCAGAACTTGTCGGCGTCGTCGGCGCGCATGTAGAGATGTATGTCCGGCGATTCGTCGGTGTCGCCTTCGATCACCTCCATCGGCTCGGTAAAGCGGACGGTCAACTGCGAGTCCGGGTCCGTGTAGTGCAGTTGCAGAGTCACGCCAGCCGCGGCCAGCTTCGGCCCTACCGTCTCGTGCTCGGCGCCGGCGCGAAAGACCCCGCCGACATATTTGTAGAGATCGTCCGCGTTACTGAAGTACGCCATATTGCTCCCATTCCCCAACCGGTCTGCGGCGCGCCCCGCGATCGGCCTCACGGCCATCGCGCACGGACGCGCAACGATTCTTGACTCCAACCCCCAGCATAAATGAATCGGCCGCGCCGCGTGCCGTCCATTAGGGGTCATTAGCTGCCCCTTTCGAGCGGTCTTGTGGACCAGTCTTGCTCACACTTGGCCGATGCAGGCTTTTGATTCGCCGGGGCCAACCCATAGAGTCAGGCCAAAGCGATGACGACCAGAGGCACGAAAGGCACCGGCGACCTGAACCGCCGCATCAGCGACGCGCTCGGCGCCACGACGACCAAGCCGGGCACCGGCGGCGGCGGGCATGACCGCCCGATGGCCGAACTCGAGGATCGTCTCGAGGATGCCCTCGAGGCCGCCAACCAGGCGCTGCGCGAAGCAGTCGGCACGCGGCGGCCGTCTGTGGTCGAGAAGCTCGACGTCCTGACCGAGCTTCAGCGGTTGCGCGACGAGGTTTTCGCCGAGCGCGTCACGCAGCGGCTCAATATTCTGGCGGGAATTCAACACGGCTTGGGGCGGCTGCGCAACGTCGACTCGGTGCCGGCGATCCTCGACCGCGCGACGACCGAGCTATGTCAAAGCTGCGGCTTCGACCGCGCGGTGCTCTTCCGGCTCAACGGCTCGGACATGGTCGCCGAAAGCGCCTACTTCAAGGAAGACAAGGAATGGGCCGACCGTATCGTCGCCGAGACCCACGCGAGTCCCGCGCGCCTCGACTACCTCACGCTCGAAACAGAAATGATTCGCCGGCGCAGCCCGGCCCTGGTGCTCGACGCGCCGGGAGATCCACGCACCTACAAACCGCTGATCGAGATGACTCAGACGTCGTCATACGTCGCCGCGCCGATCATGCCCGAAGGCAGGGTCATCGGTTTTCTTCACGCCGATCGCTACTTCACCGGGCACCAGGTCGACGCGCTCGACCGCGATTCGATCTGGGCCTTCGCCGAGGGGTTCGGATACGCCTTCGAGCGCACCGCGATGCTCGAACGAATGCGGGCTAAGCAGCAGGATCTCAGAGACGCCCTCAGCTCGGCCTCGGCGCTGGTCGCCGAACTCCAGGAGACGGAACTCGACCTCGTTCGAATCCAGGTTAAGCCGGCCGAAGCGACAAGCGCGGCGATGGCGACATCCGGTCGCTCTCCGGCGATCGCCACACTCACCCGCCGCGAGGTCGATGTGCTCGAACTGATGGCCGAGGGCGCGACCAACGCCGCGATCGCCGATCGCCTGGTGATCGCCGAAGGCACGGTCAAATCACACGTCAAGCGCATCCTGCGCAAGCTCTCGGCGGCGAACCGCGCCGAAGCCGTGTCGCGCTATCTCACGCCGGCGAAGGAGCCCGGCGTCGGCCCGCGGCCCGGGCGATGATCGGCGCGCGTTGCTCTGCGTCGTCCGGTCCGCGGCCACTTGGCTGACTGCCGCGTCGATCGTCTGAGGATCCGGCGCGAGGGCGTGCGACGGCCCCTGAGGCGATCGCTTTCTCACACTTGTCAGGAAATGCGTGTTTCACACGTCCTTCGTGCGATTCTTTAAGCCATGTGCGGCCGTTACGGCGTGACAATCGACTGGAAGCAGTTTGCTGCGATCTTCGGGCACACCCCAGATTCGCTGCCGGATCACATCAAGGACGCGCGCATGAACGTGCGCCCCACACAGCAAGTGCTGTTTGTCGACGAATCGTTTGATTCCGGGGTGATGCAGTGGGGCGTAGAGCTACCCAAGCGCCTGCTCATCAACGCCCGCGATGATTCCATCCCGACGAGCCGCCTGTGGCGGCCGATGGCTGAGACGAGCCGCATCCTGATTCCCGCCAGCGGCTGGTACGAGTGGACCGGCCCCAAAGGCCAGCGTCAACCGCACTGGTTCACCACCGACGATGAGTTGATCGCTTTCGCCGGTATCACCCGCGGCACCGGCGACGACCGCCAGGGAGTCATCATCACGACCGAGCCCAGCGAGATCGCCGGCCGGTACCACAACCGCATGCCGGCGATCATCAAGCGTGAGGACTTCGATACGTGGCTGAGCGGCGATCTTGAGGATGCCCTCTCAATGCTCGGACCCTACGAGGGCAGCATCGAAATCGAAGATATGGCCGTCGGCTCGGTCTGATCGCAGACCGCACATCGAGTCGCGGCAGTCGCCGCAACTAGTTCAGCTTGTCCGACACGTGGAAGTCGAAGCGGTCCTCGTTGCCGAGGTCAACAGCAGGTCCGAGCTGACAGTGGATCGCGCAAGTGTCGACAACGGGGTGGTGCGCTCCGAGTTCAGCGAACCATTCGAGCACGTCATGGCGGCTGCCAATCAGGTTTCCACGACAACGAACTCCGACCCTCTTCCTGAGGGTCGGAGTGCGACTTTCGGCAATTTGACTGGGGCACCTGGACTCGAACCAGGGATCCCGGGACCAAAACCCGGAGCCTTACCAACTTGGCTATGCCCCACTGACTCGGCGCGCGCGACGCCGATCGAGCAGAATCGTAGTCCCAGGACTACATCGACAGGAGAACCCCTCATGCAGCTTCTCGGACTTCGCACGACGATCTACCCGGCACCCGACCTCGCCGCCGCCAAGGCATGGTTTATCAAGCTGCTCGGGAAGCAGCCGTACTTCGACGAGCCCTACTACGCCGGCTTCGAGGTCGGCGGTTACGAGCTGGGTCTGGACCCGAACGCCGACCCGGCGCTCGGCGCGCAGTCTTACTGGGGCGTGCCCGACGCGGCCGCGGCGGTCGCCGAACTGGTCGAACTCGGCGCGACGATCGAGACAGACGTCACCGACACCGGCGAAGGCATCCGCGTCGCCACGGTGATCGACCCACTCGGCAACCTGATCGGAGTGATCGAGAACCCGGTCTTCAAACTGCCGGCCGACAGCGGAGGCCCCGGCCCGGGCCGCTAGCTAGCGGTACTCCGGGTTCTCGAAGTCGAAGCGTGCGCCGGCGTCCCACGCGGCGGCCTGGTTGCCGTGGGCGGGGATTCCACCGGAGCGCTTGAGCATCCGCGCCAGATGCATCAGGTTCCAGGTCGCGAAGGTGGTGTTGCGATTGGTGAAGTCGTTCTCGGGCCCACCGGAGCCGGGGTCGAGGTAAGACGGCCCGGGGCCGGCCTCGCCGATCCAGCCGGCGTCGGCTTGGGGCGGGATCACGTAGCCGATGTGCTGCAGCGAGTAGAGGATGTTCATCGCGCAGTGCTTGACGCCGTCCTCGTTGCCGGTGATCAGGCAGCCGCCGACGCGCCCGTAGTAGGCCCACTGGCCGAGTTCGTTGCGCTCCCCGCTGTGGGCGTAAAGGCGTTCGATGATCTTTTTCATCTCGGAGCTGTTGTCACCGAGCCAGATCGGCCCGGCGAGTACCAGGATGTCGGCGCCGAAGACACTCGGCCAGAGATCGGGCCACGCGTCGACGTCCCAGCCGTGCTCGCGCATGTCCGGGTAGACGCCGGCGGCGATCCGGTGGTCAACGGCGCGGATTTCGGTGACCGCGACACCGTGTTTGCTCATGATCGATCTGCTGATGTCGATCAGGCCCTGCGTGTTCGATGTCTCCGGCGAGCGCTTGAGCGTGCAGTTGATGAAGGTCGCCTTGAGGTCACTGAAATCAAGCTCGATAGCTGCGTTTTCGGTCACAGAGGTCCTCTCGTCGGATCAAGTTGACTACCTGTTTAGCGAGTTCGGCCGCGGCATGCGCCGACCCACGCGACCGGCGGCGGCCGTGACAGGCGCCGCGCGAAAGTAGGATGCCCGCATGACGTCGATCGGCGCAGTGATAATCATGGCCGCGGGCAAGGGCACCCGGATGAATTCCGATACCCCGAAGGTCCTGCACCCGGTCGGCGGGTTGCCGATGATCCTCTGGCCGGTCGTCGCCGCCCAGACGGCCGGGGCCGATCGCATCGTCTGCGTTGTCGGACCCGGCTCGCCCGTCGGCGAGATCTTGCCCGGCAGCGTCGACACGGCAATCCAAAAAGAGGCGCGCGGCACCGCCGACGCCGTGCGCGCGGCCGAGCTGAAAGTCGCCGGCAGCGAGCAGGTGCTTGTGCTTTCGGCCGACGTGCCGCTGGTCGACGCCGACCTGATCGGGCAGATCGCTCGCCACCACTCACGCTCCGGCGCGGCGATGACGGTCGTTACCGCGGTGCTCGACGACCCCAGCGGCTACGGCCGCGTCGTCCGCGAGACCGACGGCGCGATCGAGCAAATCGTCGAGACCAAGGTCACCGGCGACGCGACCGAAGAGCAGCTCGCGCTCAACGAGGTCAACTCGGGGATTTACGCGTTTGAGAGCGAGGCGCTGTTCGAGGCGCTGGCCGAGGTCGGCTCCGGCAACGCTCAGGGCGAGTTCTACCTGCCCGACGTGCTGCCGCTGTTGCGCGCCAAGGGCAAGAGCGTCTCGGCTTTCGTGGTCGACTCTCCCGAGTTCATGCTCGGCGTCAACGACCGGGTCGATCTCGGCCTCGTGCAGCACCACGTCAACCGCCGCATCGTCGAGTACCACCAGCGGCGCGGCGTGACGATCGTCGATCCCGGGTCGACCTGGATCGAGGGCCACGTCGAGATCGGCCAAGACACCGTGATCGAGCCCGGGACGTACCTACGCGGGAAGACCACGATCGGCGCCAACGCCGTGGTCGGACCACAGAGCACGTTGACCGACTCTGTGGTCCACGACGGCGCGCGGATCCTGCATTCCTATCTGGTCGAGTGCGAGGTCGGGCCGGACGCGAGCGTCGGGCCGTTCGCCTACCTGCGGCCCGGCGCGAAGCTCGCCGCCGGCAGCAAGGCCGGCACCTTCGTCGAGATCAAGAACTCGAACATCGGCGCCGGCGCGAAGGTGCCGCACCTCTCCTACATCGGCGACACCGACGTCGGCGCGGGCAGCAATCTCGGGGCCGCGACGATCACCGCCAACTATGACGGCAGGAACAAGCACCGCACCGAGATCGGCAGAGATGTCCGGACGGGAGTCGACACAACGCTCGTCGCTCCGGTCAGCGTCGGAGACGGCGCGTACACTGGAGCCGGAAGCGTGATTACAAAGGACGTGCCCGCCGACGCTCTAGCGGTCGCGCGGTCCCGTCAAAAAGTCATCGAGGATTACGCGAAACGGAAGCGTGATGGAAGCAACCACGATGGATAGCCCGCTGGAGGTCGAGCGGGAAGAGACGCTCGAGAGCGCCGACCCGGCAACGGTCATCTCGCGCGGCAACGACAAACGTATGATGGTCGTTTCCGGTCGCGCCACGCAGGCGCTGGCCGGGCGCATCGCGTCGCGTCTCGGCGTCGGCCTCTCGCCGGTCACGCTCAAGACCTTCAGCAACGGCGAGGTCTACTGCCGCTTCGAGGAATCCGTGCGCGGCGCAGACGTCTTCATCGTTCAGTCGACCTGCGGCAACGACGACGCCGGGATCAGCGCCAACGACTCGCTGATGGAGTTGATGGTGATGATCGACGCCGCCGTCGGCGCCTCGGCACACCGCGTGATCGCCGTCAGCCCGTGGTACGGATACTCGCGGCAGGACAAAAAGTCCGCGCCGCGCGAGCCGATCACCGCCCGCCTCGTCGCCAAGATGCTTGAGGTGGCCGGTGTCGACCGCGTGCTGACGATGGACCTCCACGCAGGCCAGGTTCAGGGCTTTTTCAGCAAGCCGGTCGACCACATGACCGCGATGCCGATCCTCTCGCAGTACATAATCGACCAGCACGTCCCCGGCGACTGCGTGGTCGTCTCGCCCGACGCCGGCCGCGTCAAGCTGGCCAAGAAGTTCGCCTCGAAGATCGGCGCCGAGCTGGCGATTCTCAACAAGGACCGGCCGGCCCACCAGGTCGCCGAGATCGGCTACGTGATCGGCGACGTTCGCGGCAAGACCGCGATCCTCGTCGACGACATGATCGACACGGCGGGCACCTTGTGCGCGGCGGCCCAGACGGTCGCCGACGAAGGCGCCAGCCGCGTGATGGCCGTCGCCACCCACCCGGTGCTGAGCGGCAACTCGTTCGAAAACCTCGAGAACTCGCCGCTCGAATCGATCGTCGTCACCGACACGATCCCGCTGCGCGATGGCGCGCCGGGCAAGATCAAGGTGCTGACCGTCGCCGACATCCTCACCGACTCGATCCGCCGCATCTTCACCGACGACTCGGTCTCCGAGATCTTCGCCGGCGAAAACCAGCTCTTCTAGAAAGATCTCGGCCGCGGCGCTCCGTGCGCCGCGGCGACCCGCGGCGACCCGATCATCGCGGACCGGCCGCCCGGCGACCGGCGGCGGTCGCGTAGATCTCCGCGAGGCGCCGGCCGAAGATTTCCTCGCCGTGGCGTGCGCTAACGCGTTCAAGCGCGCGGTCGCCCGCCGCCGTGCGGCGCGCGCGGTCGTCGATCAGTTGCCGCATCAGATCGGCCAGCTGATCGGAGTCGCCGGGCGTGAATACGAGTTCGGGATCGGTCAGCTCGGGCAGGCCGCCTCGCCGGCTGACGACGAGCGGCAACCCGCCGCCCAGCGCCTCGAGTGCCGAAAACGGCAGCACCTCACGCCACAGCGAAGGCAGGACGCAAAACGCGGCGCCGAGCCGCGCTGCGACGATCGCCTGGCCGTCGATGTGCCCGAGAAACTCGACCGGGGCGTCGAGCTCGCGGGCGATCCGGACCGCCGCCGGCAGCGCCGGGCCGTCACCGGCTACTCGCAGCCCGACTCGCGACTTAGCCGCGGCCTCGATCGCCGTAAAGATCCCCTTCTCCTCTGTGACGCGGCCGACAAACAAGCCGTATTCGCCGTCACCGCAGTGCGAGCGCCGGGCGATCCCGGCCGGAGCCAGCCAGGTCGGCAGTGTCTCGATCGCCAGGTCGAGCCCGGCCTCGGCGAGATCCCGCGCCAGTTGGTCGGTCGGCGAGACGAAGACGTCGACGAGATCCGCCAGCCGGGGCTGAGCCCGGCGCAGCCCGATCGCGTAAGCGGCCGCTTCGGCGGCCGACCCACGGCAGTTGTGACGCAGCCCGTTGACCGTCTTGCGCGGAGCGCACTCGAGACAGTCGTGACCGTCGCGAAAGGCGATCCCGACGGCGCAGAACAAGCGGTAGTTGTGCAGGTGCAGCACGACGGCCGCCCCGGCCTCGCGCGCGGCGGCAAGCGCTCGCCAGCCGAGCGCCGGGTGGATGTTGTGCGCGTGTACGACAGTCGCGCCGGCCTCGGCGACGGACCGGCCGACGGCCTCGGCGTCGAGCCCACCGCGTATCAGTCCGGCGGCGGCGCGCGCGCGGCCGGCCGACTCACTGTCGCGTTCGACCAGTCCGGCGGCGGCTCCGTGACGACCGAGCAGAGCCCAGAGTTCCTCGACGTAGCGCTCCTCTCCGCCGGGCCGGCGGTAGCGATTGTGCATGATGATCACTCGCTGGTCGGCGAGCGACGGGATTGATCCGGTCGCGGACATCGTCTGCGCAGCATCGTAGAGCCGTGCGTCCGCGAGGCATGGCACGATTTGGTGTTGATCGCAACGGGGGACAGGGCCGCGCCGACCCCGCCGCGATCCGGCCGGCAACCACAACTTTTGCGTAGGACCTGGGTTTTCGTTTGCCTCGCCAGTCAATCTCACGCCCTTGGAGGACGTTTTGGTAGCTTGCGGCGAAATGTTCGGCTCGATCAAAAAATCCGCCGCGGTGTTCCTGGCCGCGGCAAGCGGTTTCGTCCTCATCGCGTCTCCGGCCTGGGCCTCCGGCGCGGAGGTGATCGCCGACTGCAACCTCGACGGCTCGATCGACGGCAAGTACTCCACGTCCGAACTGCGCAACGCACTCGACAATCTGGCCGCCGACGTCAACGAGTACGGGGACTGCCGGTCGCTAATCGAGCAGGCGCTGCTGGATTCGGTCAGCAAGAAACCAGGCAAGGGACCCAAGCGCGGCGACGCCGCTGAGCTCTCGCAGGTGACCACCGCGGCTCAGCGCAAGAAAACCCGTCGCTCGGTCGAGCAGTCGGCGAAACTACCGAAGTCGGGTCCGGTCGCCAGAGTCGCGGGCGCGGAGGTGGCGCGGGCCGGCAGCACCCTCGAATCGACTGGCGCGCCCGGGGTGCCTGTTGCGTTGATCGTCGCCTTGGTCGGTCTCGCGCTGTTGTTCAGCGTCGATCTGGCTGGTCGCCTTGCAAACATCGGGCGCATGAAGAAGTTTCTGCCGAAGGCCGGTCGGCGCAGCGGCCTCCCAGACTGACGTGAACCGTCCGCATGCCCTTCACGGCGGAGGCACCGTCGTCGCGCTGACCGCTGCACTGCTTGCGCTGTTCGCTTTTGCGATCGGCGGGGCGCTCGATCTCGCCCGCACCGGCAGCGTTCTGGGGATCACGATAATCGCTGTCACCGCGGCCTTCGGGCGCGCGGCGTATCTGGGAAGATTGCCGCGTCCGTTCAGCGGCTCGGGCATGCTGATGCTGATGACGCTCCTTGCGGCGCTCTCCGCCGTCTCAGTGGGATGGTCCGTCCTGCCCGGCGACTCGTATTTCGACACCACGCGCACGATCACGTACACCGCGATCCTCGCCGCCGGGGCACTCGCAGCGCAGCTTTATAGCCGTCGCTCGCGCGAAGTCGCGGCCGGAATGCTCGTCGCCGCGCTGTTGATCTGCGGATACGCACTGCTCAGCCGCATCGAGCCCGGCTGGTTTCCGGCGACCGACGCCTACGCGCGCCTGCGGCTGCCCTACGAGTACTGGAACGCCGTCGGCATCGTCGCCGTGTTCGGTTTGATGACCGCGCTCTGGCTGGGCAGCGCCCGCGAGAGTCGCTCCTGGCCGGTTGCGCTGAGCTTTCCGGCGGGCGGGTTGTTCTTCGTCTCGCTCGCGCTCAGCCAGTCGCGCGGAGCGATGGCCGCCGCGGCCGTCGGCATCGCTTTGTGGCTTTTTCTGGCGGGGCGCCGGCTGCGCTCGACTCTGTGGCTGGCCTGCGTCGGGATTATCGGCTCGATCGTCGTCGCGTGGGCCTTCGGCCAGCCGGCGCTCTCGGAGGATTTTGTCGCGCAGGCCGAACGCGAGGACACCGGGATGACGTTCCTGCTGATCCTGCTGCTGATGGTCGCGACGCTGACAGGCTCCGGTCTGGCGGTCGAGCGCTGGCGCAGAACCGGCCGACTCGGTGATGGCGGCCGTTACGCGGCCGGTCGAGCGCTGCTGATCGCGCTCGCGCTCACACCGTTCATTTTTCTCGGAGCACTTGAGCTCGGCAGCGAACAGGGAGTCGGAAAGATCGGCAGCGGTGTCAGCGACCTCGTCGACGCCGATGTCGCCGCCCCGTCCAACTCGCCGGGACGCCTGACGCAGACCAGCTCGCTGCGCGCCCGGTACTGGCGCGACGGCTTCAAGATCTGGGGCGATCATCGCCTGCACGGCACCGGCGCCGACAGCTATTCGGTCGCGCGCCTGCCCTACCGCACCGACACAATCAAGGTCCGCCACGCCCACGGCTTCGTCCCGCAGACGCTCGCCGACCTCGGCATCTGGGGTCTGTTGGTGATGCTCGGGCTGACGGTCGCGTGGTTGGTCGCGTTCGCGCACGCCGCCGCCGCCGCCCGGCGCGCGCCTTGGCGATGGCTCGATCAGGCCGGTGACGCCCGTCTCGCCGATCTGAGCATCGGCTTGGTCGCGCTGACCTTCGGCGTTCACTCGGCGATCGACTGGACCTGGTACGTGCCCGGCGTGGCGGCGTTTGGACTGGTCGCGGCGGGCTGGATCTGCGGAAGCGGCACTCGTTTCAGGTCGCCCGGCGGCGCGGCGCCCGGCGACGGCAACTCGCCGCAGACCGCTCGCGTGCTGAGCGCCTCCGGGATCGCCCTGATCGGCATCGCGACGGCGTTCGCGGTTTTCCAGCCCGCGCGCGCGGCTATGCAGGTCGACGACGGCTACCAGCAGCTCGCCGCTGGCGAGCCGTCCGCCGCCCTGCGGTCGGGCCGCGACGCGAACGAGATCGACCCGACGTCGGACAAGGCGTTCTACCTGATCGCCACCGCCTACAACAATCTCCACCGCAGAGCCGACGCCGACGCCGCGTTCGAGCGGATCGCCGCGATCCAGCCGGCCAACCCGGACACCTGGATCCGATTGGCCGACTACCGCCTCAACACGCTCGGCGATTCCAAGGGTGCGATCGAGGCCCTCGGGCCCCTGCTGTACATCAGCCCCAACAACGAGCGCGGCAACGCGCTTCTGGAGAAGGCCAAACGGCATCGCCTCGACCAACTGCTCCGACAGCAGGTCGAAGCCAGACGCCGCCGGCTGAAGCGCGAGATCGCGCGCATCAAGCGCGAACTCGCCGACGTGACCGGCGCTGTCGGAGCTACCGGGGCTGTCGGAGCCGCCGGCACCGCCGGCGCAAACTAAAGCCGCGGCGACTCCGCGACCAGCGCGCCGCGATGGCGCTCCACCCGCGGCGGTTCAAATCCACAACCGGTCAACGCGTCGGTGAGCGAGCGTCGCGTGTAAAACCGCAGGTGCGGCGAGAACGGGTCGAAGTGCCGTTCCCAGCCGCCGAATGCCAGCCCGATCCGCGACCAGATCCGATGGTCCGGTGTGACGACCAGCAGTCGACCGCCCGGGACCAGCACGCGCCCTGCCTCCGACAGCACCGTCTGTGTGTCGAGCACATGTTCGAGCGTGTCACAGCACCAAACCCGGTCGACCGAGTTGTCGGCGAGCGGCAGGCGCTCGCCCGCGGTGGTCTTGCGTAGTTTTGCCGCGGGATTCCGGCGGCCGGCGCGTTCCAGCGCAACCGCCGACCTGTCGACGCCGAACACGGCGCCGGCCGACAGCAGCAGCGCCGGCAGATACAGACCGTCGCCGCAGCCGAGGTCAAGCGCCGCCGCACTGCCCGCGGCGAAGACGCTCGCTCGCAGTTCCAGCCAGGGGTCGGGAATCCGCGGCCGGTCGGGAACCTGCCGCCAAATCGAATCGTCGTAATCGCTCGTCAAATCGCCTCGAAGCCGCTGCCGGGTCCTCGCCCGGTACCGTAGTCGGACGGGATACGTAACTCCCGGCGTTGTTCGCGCGCCGCGCGACTTTTCGCGCTCCCGGTAGTTTCGGAGTATGCGGCGCCGGCCCGCGCCGATCTACAGATGACCCAGCACACGATCGAAACCCCAGCCGATCTCACCGCCGACAGCGCACCGGCCGGCGACGCGCCGTTTCGCGAAAGCAGCGACGGACGCGACGTGCGAGCCAGGCGTCCGGCGCTGCTCCGGATGATCTTCCGGCGCTCGACGCTGACCCGTCTGGCCAACACGTTGACCCTGGCGTCGCTCGATCTCATCCTGCTGTTCTCGGCGCTCGTGGCCGCGCTGATCATCAAGTCGGTCGCGATCGGCGGCGGAGTCGCGCTCGACGCCTCCGTCGATTACGCATACAACGTGCTGCCGTTCGCGGCCCTGGTGATGCTGCTGCTGTTCGCCGGCGACGGGCTCTATCGGCCGCGCAACGTACGGCCCGGCTCGGCACGCATTCTCGGCTCGATGTTCAAGGTCACGCTGGTGACACTGGCCTTTGCGCTGATCGAGGGTGAGGTCTTCAACAGCTACTACATCTTCTACTCGACGTTCCTGGTCGCGTCGGCGCTGATCATCTCGGCGCGCTTCGCGTTTGACCGCGCGTCCGAGCGACTCGAGAACGCGTTCGGTCACACGCGGCGAGCGGTGATCGTCGGATCCAACGACCAGATCGACGACGTCGTCGCCGCGATGTCCAGCGGTCCGGTCGCGCGCAGCCGGCCGATCGGCTTCATCTCGCTGGAGCCGCGGCCGGCGAACGGACTGCGCGATCTCGGAAGCCTCGACGACATCGAGGACCATTTCGGCGAGATCGACGAGGTGATCCTCACCGACCCATACTTCCCGCAGGATCTCGCCGTCGACCTCGTCGACCGCTGCCACCGCGGCGGAATCACGATGCGCGTCGCCCCCTCGACGATGGAGATCCTGTTTGCCCAGCACGCCGAGTTCGTTCCGGGCGAGACGCTGCCGTTGTTCGAAATCAAGCCGCCGGTCTTCGACGGCACCGACTTCATCCTCAAGCGAATTTTCGACATCACCGTCGCGAGCCTGACGTTGTTGCTGCTCTCGCCGTTGCTGGTGCTGATCGCGATAGCGGTGAAGCTCACGTCGAACGGACCGGTGTTGTTTCGTTCGCCGCGCCCGGGCATCGGCGGCGAGTCGTTCGACTGTTTCAAGTTCCGCACGATGCATCAAAATGCGGACGCCCTGCAACAGGAGCTCGAAGATCTCAACGAGGCCGACGGCGCGCTGTTCAAGATCCGCAGCGATCCACGCCTGACCCCGATCGGCGGGTTCCTGCGCGCATGGTCGCTCGACGAGTTGCCGCAGCTGCTTAACGTGCTGCGCGCCGAGATGTCACTCGTCGGCCCGCGGCCGCTGCCTCAGCGCGACTATGAGCGGCTCGACGACTGGCACAAAAAGCGATACCTGGTGCTGCCGGGACTGACCGGGTTATGGCAGGTTTCGGGGCGGTCCGAACTCGACTTCGACGATCTCGTGCGGCTCGACTTTCTATATATCGAGCGCTGGTCGATCTTTCTCGATGTGGTGATCATGCTGCGCACGATCCCCGCGGTCTTCGCGCGACGCGGTGCCTATTAGCGTTGCCGATCGCCGCGGCCTCCCGCCACGGCGCGCGGCGAAGCGCCGCGACGTCAGCGAGCCAGGCGCTCGACGCCGGCGAGATCGAGGGTCTTCCGCAGACCCTCACGCAACTCGACTTCAGGCGCCCAGCCGAGAACCTGCTTGGCGAGCGTGATGTCCGGCTGGCGCACCTTCGGGTCGTCGATCGGCAGCGGTTCGAAGATGATCTCGCTACGCGACTCGGTGATCTCGATGATCGTCTGAGCCATCTCCAGCAGTGAAAGTTCGGTCGGATTTCCGATGTTGACCGGATCCCCGTAACCACTCTCGGCGAGTGCGATGATGCCACGAACCAAATCATCGACGTAACAAAACGAGCGCGTCTGCGAACCGTCGCCGAAGACCGTGACCGGCTGCTCCTGCAGCGCCTGGCGCAGGAAGGTCGGAATCGCCCGGCCGTCGTGCGATCGCATGCGCGGCCCGTAGGTATTGAAGATCCGCACCATGCCGGTGTCGACGCCTTGCTGGCGGCGATAGGCCATCGTCAAGGCCTCGGCGTAGCGCTTGGCCTCGTCGTAGACGCCGCGCGGACCGATTGGGTTGACGTTCCCCCAGTAACTCTCGGGCTGGGGGTGGATTTCCGGGTCTCCGTAGACCTCGCTGGTACTGGCGAGCAGGAAACGCGCACGCTTGAACTTTGCCACTCCCAAGGCGTGATGCGTCCCGTACGCGCCGACTTTCAGGGTGTGCAGCGGGAGCCTGAGATAGTCGATCGGGCTCGCCGGGGACGCCAAGTGGTAAACGAAATCGACTTCCCCGTCGATGTAGAAAGGCTGGGTTATGTCGATATTCAAATAAACAAAGTCCGCATCGCGAACATGGGCGATGTTTTCGAGCGACCCCGTTTCGAGGTTGTCAACACAGATAACGCGGTTCCCGCGCGCCAGAAGCGCGTCACAAAGGTGTGATCCAAGGAATCCCGCGCCGCCGGTTACAACACAAATTGACATGCCGGAGACAACTGTAACGAGGCACCCCCCGAAAACCAGTTCAGCAAGCGCGATGCAAGCCTGATGTCGGAAAAAAACAAAAACAGCGGCTCACGAGGGCGTCAATCTCCAGTTGACGCGCGCGGCGACCTGGAGCAAAACTGGGCGCAGATGACCGCATCGATGGTTTCCTCCGGCGGCGGCGGTCGCCCGCCGCGCCGCAACGGCGGCGGACCGGCCCCGCTACCGCTTCCAGACCCGGCGGCGGCCGATGAAGCCGGCGCGGAGCCTCAGCACCTGACACTTTCCGGTAACGAAAAGGGGGAGCTGACCCCGGCCCAGCGTGCACGCCTCGGTCTCGACCCAAACCCCGGAGCCGAAGCGACTCAGACCCCTGCGGCTGCCGAGCGGGCTTCCACTTCCGCCCCAACCGGGCCGGCGCCCACGGCGCCGGCGGCCAGCGAGTTCGATTTCCGCGCGATGGGTTCCGAACCGTCCTCGCCCGAGGCGACCGCGCCGCGCCGCCGGCAGGAGCCGCCGGCCGAACCCGAGTTCGCACCGAAACCGCTCCAGACGGCGGCCGACGTCTCGCCTGAGTCGCTGGACGCGGCGACCGACGAACCACGTCTGGCGCCGGTGTCATCCGAACCACGTCTGGCGCCGGTCAGCCGGCAGGTCGCCCCGGCCGAGCGCGAGGCGCGCGATCATGCCCCCGCTCCGCGGAAGAAGTCCGAAACCGCGCGACGCTCACGCAACACCGAGCAGTTCGAGGATGTCAAGCGCGACCGTAACGTCCTGACCTACGGAGTCGCCTGGACTGCCTTCTCCTTCGTAATCACAGGGATCATCGCCTTCACCGCCAGCACAAGCGGCGACCCGGGCGCCGCCGCCGGGCCCGGGCCGTTGATCCCGGGAATCGCGTCGATCGCGATCGGCTGGGTGGTCGTGATCGCGTCGCGGGCGATCGGCCGTTACTGGGGTTTGCTGATGATCATCCCGGCGCTCGTGCTGCTCGCCGGGCCGTACGTCTACAAGAATTACTGGGCGGGCAGCATCGAGGACGCCGCTCACTCCTATCTGAGCAACCGCGGCACCGGAGTGCTGATCGACGTCGATGCAACGAGCGTCGTCTCGGAGACCGTCAACACCGGCCGCGGCTGCTTTGCGATCAATCGCAATCGCAAAACCAACGACACGGAGATCGCCGTCGTCACCTACATCGCCGAGACCGCCCGCCAGCAGGCCGACTTTGCGATGGCCCCACGCTACGCCGGGCGCATCGGAACCGGCGGCGAACGCTCGACGAACCGTGTTTTCAGCTTCCGCGCGGGCCGCGCGCCGGCGGTTGTTTCGAGCCCCGGGGTCGCGCCGCTCGACTGCGAAAACTCGGTGACCGCGCCCGGCGCGCGCGCCGGCGTCAATCCGCGCGACGAGGACCAGTCGGAGCCGCTGAAGTAGCGCCGCGTCGATCCGACGCCGTTGATCTACGATCACGGCTATGTCCACCACCGAAAACAAGCCGACGATCGCGCCGATCGTCGGCCCCGACGACGAGCGCCGCTTCACCGACAGCGGCATCGAAGTAAACGTTCTCTACGACGAGTCCGATATCGCCGGCCTCGATCTCCCCGAGCGCCTCGGCAAGCCGGGCGAGTACCCGTTCACACGCGGCGTACACGGCGAGATGTACCGCTCGCGCCACTGGACGATGCGCCAGTACGCCGGCTACGCCAGCGCACGAGAGACCAACGAACGCTTCAGGTACCTGCTCGACCACGGCTCGACCGGCCTGTCGATGGCCTTCGACCTGCCGACCCAGCTCGGCCGCGACAGCGACGACCCGCTCTGCGAGGGTGAGGTCGGCCGCACCGGCGTGGCAATCGACTCGATCGACGACGTGCGCCTTGTATTCGACGGCATCCCGCTCGACAAGGTGTCGACGTCGATGACGATCAACGCGCCGGCCAGCGTCTTGCTGCTGCTGTACGAACTCGTCGCCGAGGAACAGGGCGTCGGCTCCGAGCAACTGCGCGGCACCGTGCAGAACGACATCCTCAAGGAGTACATCGCCCGCGGCAACTTCATCTACCCGGCCAAGGCCTCGATGCGCATGACCACCGACCTGTTCGCCTATTGCAAGGAGCGCGTTCCCAAGTGGAACACGATCTCGATAAGCGGATACCACATCCGCGAAAAGGGCTGCAGCGCCGTCCAGGAGGTCGGCTTCACACTCGCCAACGGCATCGCCTACGTGCAGGCCGCGATCGACTCCGGTCTCGAGATCGACGAGTTCGCTCCACGGCTGGCGTTTTTCTTCAATGGACACAACAACGTGTTCCAAGAGGTCGCCAAGTTCCGCGCAGCGCGCAAGATCTGGGCCGACGTGATGCGCAACCGCTTCGGCGCGAAAAACCCCAAGAGCTGGATGCTGCGTTTTCACACCCAGACCGGCGGCGTCACCCTAACCGCCCAGCAGCCCGAGAACAACATCGTTCGCGTCGCCTTGCAGGGCTTCGCCGCGGCTGCCGGCGGAACGCAGTCGTTGCACACCAACGGCTTCGACGAAGCACTCGCCCTGCCCTCCGAGAAGGCGGCCAAGATCGCACTGCGCACCCAGCAGATCATCGCCCACGAGAGCGGCGTAGCCGACACGATCGACCCGTTCGCCGGCAGCTACTTCGTCGAGTCGCTGACCAGTGACATTGAAGACGGCGCGCGTGGCTTGATCGCCAAGGTCGACGAGCTCGGCGGCTCGGTCGAGGCGCTGACGTTCATCAAGAACGAGATCGAAGAGAGTTCCTTCGGCTACCACAAGCGCTACGAGCTAGGCCAGGACGTCGTCGTCGGCGTCAACAAGTTCATCGACGAGAACGAGGCCCCGCAGATCGATCTGCTCCGAGTCGATCCGGCCAGCGAGCACGCCCAGGTCGATCGCCTGAAGGCTTTCAAGGCCGCCCGCGACCCCGTGGAAGTCAGCACCAAGCTCGCAGCGATCGTCACGGCCGCCGCCGGAAGTGACAACGTCCTGCACCCGATGCGCGAGGCGCTCAAGGCGCACTGCACGATCGGCGAGGTCTGCGGTGCGCTGCGCGACCACTGGGGCGAATTTCAAGAGGATCTCTAACCGAGACCGGTAATTCCCCCAGTGACCGACCACACACTCAGATCGCTCACGGATGCCTGAACGTTGAACCAGCCCCCGCAGAACGTCACGTTGGCGTCGGCCTATGCCGCCACCTCGGCCGACGCCGCCTGGGACATCGTCAGCGACCCGGCGCAATGGCCAAACCTCTTCCCGGGCTGGCTCGCGCGGATCGCGGCCGACGACGACAGTTTTCACGCCACCGGCACAGCCGGAGAGCGCTACGACCTCTATTGGCATCCGTCGGACGACCGCCGATCACTGGATGTGGAGATCGTCGACGAGATGGGCAGCGCCGACGTTTTGCGGCTGCGGCTGATCGACGCGCGCGGCGGCGGCTGTTTCGTCGTGGTCGCCGCCGGGCGGTTGGCCGGCGTTTCCGACGCCGACTGGCGGCGGACCTGCGACGCACTCGCCGACGGGGTGCGTAACGTCGGCGCTGCCGTGTAGTTTGCGCGTCATCTCATCTCAACGCCACCGGACGCTCAAATGCCGCTTGCTTTAACTTTTTACACCTTCGTTGTCGGGCTTCACGTCGTTTTCGCCGTGTCGTTTCTCGGGGCGGCCGGCGCATTCTCGATACTCGGCCCGATGATGCGCGACAACCCACAACACGCCCCATTCGGCCTGGCCGTCATGCAAAAGGTCTATAAGGTCGCGATCTTCCCGGGAATCGTGCTCGTTTTCGCCTCGGGGCTTTACCAGACGATCGACGGCGAGTGGAGCGACGACGCGTGGCTCAACGTCTCCATCGTGTTGTTTCTGCTGATGGCGGCGCTGTCGGTTTTCGTGATCTACCCAGCGATTAAGACCGCGATCTCCGAACTGGAGAAGAAAGGCGACGCTCCGGGGCCGCCGTCGGCGACGTTCGTCGGCGCCGTCACGAGATTGCGCACTTTCGGCCCACTGATGGGCGTGTCGCTGATGGTGATCACCTTTCTGATGGTGACCCGGCCATTCTGAACGCGCTTCGGCGGTCTCTGCATGCAACGTGCAAGCGAGGACCGCAGGATTCATCGAACCGAGCTTGAAGCACGGTTCGATGACGACCTTTGAGGTCTCCCGAACACTGGTCAAATCGCCCCCCGAAGTCTGGGCGGAACTCGAGCAGGCCGAGCGCCTTGGCGAGCTGCTTGGCGACGAAGCGATCACGATCACGAAGACCGACCCCGAGCGGTCGATTGAATGGGCGGGCGGCACCGGCCACGGCACGATCGAGATTGAGGGATCGAGCTGGGGCACGAAGGTTCGATTGACCGCGGAACCGATCGACGTTTCCGGGCCGGCCGCCGACGTCGAGACGGTGTGTGTGGCCGAAGACGACCAAGAACTCGCCGCCGACTCAGAGGAGGTGTCAACGTCCGCGAAAGCGTCGACGCCCGCGGTGACGGAGCAACCCTCCGAACCGGCACACCCGGACCGACAGGCGAGCGCGATCGTCCAGACCGCAGCGGATGTCGAGATCGAAGCCACGGTCGAAGCAGGGCCGGCCCCGCCGAGTTATTGGCGACGCGTGAAAGCGATCTTCGGCGGATCGGCGAAGACGGGTGAACCCGCCGAGGTCGGTGGACCGCCAGAACCCGGCCGGCGGACGGAGGCAGATGAATCGGCGGAGCCCGACAGTGCCGGCGACACCGGCGGATCGGCACAGACACCCGCCTCCCAGGAAATCGTCGAACCGGCGGCGCGGACCGAGGAACCCGCCGAAGCGGGGCCCACGACCCGAACCGAAGAATCCGCTGAAGAGAACTCCAGCACATCCGATCATGTCGTAAGCGGCACCCCCGCGGTGCCGGCGACCCGACAGCCGGTCGCCGACTCCGAGCCGGCGCCGCCGAACCACCCGGTCGACCTAGAGCAACGTCTGACCGCCCTGCTTGACCACCTCGGCTCGGCGCACAAGCGCCCGTTCACCGCGGCCTAGAGGCCACCGGCGTCTCACCGCGGCGTAGCGGGGACGAACGTTCGCCGCGTCCTCACGCGCCGCGTCCTCGCTCGCCCGCCCGGTGCATCGCGTCGAGATCGCTGTCGATCGCGTCGAGATCCTCGCGAATCCGGTGAACCCGCTCGCGCAGCGCCAGGCGCGCGACGGTCGCGTCGTCGAGCTGGTCGTCGTCGCGCAGCTCGGCCTCGGCGCGGCGCAGCTCCTCGGCACGGGCCTCCTCCATCGACTGGAGCACGATCCCGATGAACAAGTTAAAAACCAGAAACGAGGCGAGCAGCGCGTAGCTCACATAAAACGGGATCGCCCAGTCGCTGATCTCTCGCCCGGCGTCGATGAAGTTCGGCAGGTTCTCGAGCGTCAGCACCTCGAACATCGTCAGCATCGCCTCGCCGATGTTGCCGAACTGGCCGGGATCGTCCTCGGCGAAGATCACCCAGCCGATCATCGCGTACACGTATATGAGCATCACCGAGGCGAGCGCGAGGCTCGAAACCCCCGGGATCGAACGGCCGACGGCGGCGACCACGATCCGCAGGTCCTTTAGTAGTCGCAGCAGGCGCGTCACTCGCAGCAGTCGCACGATGCGAATCAACGTCGCGTTCTCGCGCAGTCCCGGGATGAACCCGACGGCGACGATCACAAAGTCGAAGATGTTCCAGCCGCTCTTGAAGAAATCCTGAGGGCGCGGCCAGAAGGCGGTCAGCCGGATCGCCAGCTCGACCACGTAGTAGCCGAAGAACGCCTCATTCAAGGCGTTGAGAGTCGCGCTGTACTCGCGGTCGACGCTCTCGAACGTGTCCAGCCCGAGCGCGACCGCGTTGGCGAGAATCACCAGGACCGTGACAATGTCAAACCACTGGGACTCAGCAATCTTTCGCGCGCGCACCACCATTGGTGGGCGATTCTCGCAACGGCGTCGGCGGCCCCGCTCCCGGCGGCCGGCCCGGCGCAGGCGGAAATCCGGCGACCGCATATGATCTGCGCCCGCATATGCGCCAGAAGGTCCCCGAGACATACGAAGAAAAGGCCGAACAGCTCAGCGAGCTCAAGGCCAGCGCGTTCCACGACGACGTCGCGCGCGAGAAGCAGCATGCCAAGGGCAAGCTCACCGCCCGCGAGCGCATTCACAAACTGCTCGACCCCGGCAGTTTTCAGGAGGTCGACACCTTCGTACGTCACCGCACCTACGACTTCGGCATGGAGAAGAACCGGCCGTGGGGCGACGCGGTCGTCACCGGGCACGGACTGATCGACGGACGCCCGGTCTGCGTGTTCAGCCAGGATTTCACGATCTTCGGCGGCTCGCTGGGCGAGGTCATGAGCGAGAAGATGTGCAAGGTCATGGATCTCGCCGACCGCATCGGCTGCCCCGTGATCGGAATCAACGACTCCGGCGGAGCGCGCATTCAGGAAGGCGTCGTTTCGCTGGCTTCCTACGGCGACGTATTTGCGCGCAACGTCAAGAGCAGCGGCGTGATCCCTCAGATCAGCGTGATCATGGGACCGTGCGCCGGCGGCGCCGTCTACTCGCCGGCGATGACCGACTTCATCTTCATGGTCAAAGAGACCAGCCATATGTTCATCACCGGCCCCGACGTGATCAAGACCGTCACCGGCGAGGAGACCACCTTCGAAGAGCTCGGCGGAGCGATCACCCACAACACCAAGTCGGGCGTCGCCCACTTCGCCGCCGAGAGCGAAGAGGAGTGTCTCGAGGACGTCCGTTACCTGATGGGCTTCCTGCCGCAGAACAACCTTGAGCTGCCGCCGCGCGTCGCCGCCGACGATCCGGCCGACCGCATGGATCTGTCCCTCGACACGGTCGTGCCGGACAATCCCAACAAGCCCTACGACATGCGCGAAGTCGTCAAGCGGATCGTCGACGACGAGGATTTCTTCGAGGTCCACGAGCACTACGCCAAGAACCTGATCATCGGTTACGCCCGGCTCGGTGGCCTCGCCGTCGGCATTCTCGGCAACCAGCCGAGCCAGATGGCCGGCGTGCTCGACATCGACGCCAGCATCAAGGGCGCCCGTTTCGTGCGCACCTGCGACGCCTTCAACATCCCGATCGTCACTTTCACCGACGTGCCCGGCTTTCTGCCCGGCACCGCTCAGGAGTGGAACGGCATCATCCGCCACGGCGCAAAGCTGCTCTACGCCTTCACCGAGGCCACCGTGCCGAAGATCACCGTCGTCACACGCAAGGCCTACGGCGGCGCCTACGACGTGATGGCCTCAAAGCACATGGGCGCCGACTTCAACTTCGCCTGGCCGACCGCCGAGGTCGCCGTGATGGGCCCCGAAGGCGCCGTCAACATCATCTACCGCAAGGACATCGCCAAGTCCCCCACCCCCGAGGAGCGGCGCGAGAAGCTGATGGACGACTACAAGGCACGTTTCGCCAACCCCTACAGCGCCGCCGAACGCGGCTACATCGACGACGTGATCGTGCCGCACGAGACACGCCCCAAGCTGATCCACGCGCTCGAGATCCTGCAGAACAAGAAGGTCGCGCGGCCGCGGCGCAAGCACGGGAATATCCCGCTCTAGGGCCGGCCGGCGCTCGCTCATTAGCGCGGGCGGCGACGGCGCGCCCGCCGCCGGGTCCGGCCCGATGAAACTCCGGGCCGATCAAGCCGCGCGATCTTTGTACAACCGCAATGCAGGCTTCACCTCGCCGCCGGTAAATTGCGGGTAGTGGTCGTAAATCGAATACGGAAGCCGAGGTCCCCCCAATGACCGATCACAACTACCTGTCAGACGCCGAGGCCGGCGAGATGATGGACGGCATTCTCGCCGAGGCCAGCGACCCGATGAGTCCCACGGTCACGCCGTTTCTCGCCCTGGGAACCAACGACCCCGCAATGGAGATGGTCGACGGTCCCACGACCCCCCAACAGGCGGCGGCGCACGACCTCTGGGAGATGTTCCGCAGACCGTAACGCCACGGCCGCCGGACCACCCGTTCGGCGGCCATGCGCCAGAGCCTCGCTCCCGGACGCGATCTTGGCGTTGAAAAAACTCGGGCCCCGTGAGGGGCCCGAAGAAAAGTCGAACACAATATGTGTTCTTGTCGGGAACTTTTCTGGGTCCCGTATCTGATCTGTCCCCCGAGAACCAGCCACTCCAAACGAGAATTCTGATTTAGGTTGTAGTGGTTCGGTGGAGTTCTTCGAACTCCACCGGCGTCAGCATATTCAGGGAGCTATGCCGTCGCCACTTGTTATGGAACAGCTCGATGTATTCGAACATCGCGTTGGCCAGTTCAACACGGGTATTCCAGGATTTTCGGTTGAGTAGCTCCACTTGCATTCGCGCCCAGAACGACTCCATCATCGCGTGGTCAAGCGCGGTGCCAGTTCGACCAACCGACGGGTGCAGCCCAGCCTCGGTGACACGCTCGGTAAAGGATCAGGTCAAGGCTGTCCAGTGGAGCGAAGTTCCACGGAGATCGGGACAATCTCATCAGCTTGCCAGTTCCGACTTATCAAATACACCCAGCTCCAGGATACTCATCCGTGGTGCAGAAGTTGACAACCCATATCACGGCTACTAAGACTGCATAGGCTGTGGCAAGGCCCCCGGAGCACAACCCGTACAGTGCGGCAGCCATGGTCTTACGGTTTTGAGTCTTCGCTAGTGCAAATGAGGCTGCGAACGCCAGCGGCACGGACAGTAGGCTGATGTACCACAGCGCTACCCCCTCCGCGTCGCTACTGTCGTCTGAAGCCACTAGTTGTTCAATCCCAAAAACCCCCAAGCAGACAGTAAAAGAAGCCGGCGGCACAACTACAAGACACCAAACCCAGACGGGTGCCTTACGCAGGAAACTTAGACGGCCGCCATCGCCTACTTCTGGCGAATCAATCGTCATCCGTAACCACAAACGTCTCCCCACCATGCTCAAGCCGTGCCGACGTGACCGGACGCTGACTCACAACCACGCGGTATGTTGGCCCTGGGATTACCCATGGAAAGATCGATGTATCGAAGTTGAAATGGTAAGTGGCGTCATTGGGTTTGTAGACCAAATAGCGTGACGGCTGATTGCCATCCTGGCTAGCAGTGTGTGAGCCACCTATCCCATCGATCACTAAAACAATGTCTGGATTTGCCACAGCGATTTCGTCTGCCGTCAACGCTCGAAAGCGAACTGGCAATGAATCGCCGTTTCCGCGTACAAACGGATCGGAGCGAACGGTATGTTGCGCACCAAGCGGTGGTAGCCACTGAATCTTGTAAGTGACTGGGCAGGTTAGTGGCCTGCTCCCCGCCAGAGTTCACACCTCAGGCCGCCAGTTATTGTAGATCCTCAGGGTAATCCCAGGTCGCTCGCACCTTCTTCGGCGTCCGGTAGTTGAGGAACTGGTGGGGTCTTCGGTGGTAGCGCTCGACGTAGCCGCCGCGCCGGTGGGTGATCGCCAGCTCGGCGAGCTTTGCCCGGTAGGGTCGTGAGGTGTAGGCGGTGCCGTTGTCGGTGCCGAGCGTCAAGCCGTGCTCTTTGGTGATGCTGACCTGATCCTGGCGTCGGACACAACGATGATGCCGTCAACCGTCGGCAGCCCGCGCGCCGGGTTGCCGGGAAAGGAGGTGATCCACTTGACGATCGCCAAGCCGTCCCCGAGGGCCGGCATCGCGCGGAAGTCGCCGTGGGGCGGAGAGTCGAGGTAAACCTTCGCCGGCATCTTCCAGTCGCCGGCCGCGTAGCGCATGAAGCCGGTGCGAACCTGGGCGATCGCGTCGGCCGGCGAGATCGCCGCGAACACCGCGTCGCGGCCGATCACCGGTACTCCGGTCATCGCGCCGGCCACGTACAGCCGCGGCGGCCGCTCACCAGACCCGGCCAGGGTCGGAGCCGCCGACACCCTCATGCAGCGCGGCGCGCAGCCAGCCGTTGACGACCGCTTCGGCATCAGGGACCGGGCTCGCCGTGTCGGCGAGAAACCGCTCGATCGCGGCGATCACCGCGGCGGCGTCTTCGGCCGAAGGCGCGGGGTTGAGCGAGTACGCGTCGTCGTCAGGCATGATCTCGCAGCAGATTAGCCGCAAGCAGCCGGGAGAACGGCTTTGCCTAATCGCTTGATATCTGCACAATCGCTTGCTTATTCGCTCGAAATCGTCATTTTGGTTTGCTTATTCGTTCCAAGTCGTGTAGAAACGACGAATGGCTCGCGCAAAATCGTTCCAAAACCGCTGGTTCGATGAGGAAGTCTTCCGTCCGGAAGACCATCAGAACGCCGCGCGCGCGGCTCGGCGCGGGGAGCTCCGGCGAATCAGCAAAGGTGTCTACACCGCCAATACCGCGGAGCCGATCGAGCGGGTCGTGCGGCGCAATTGGCTCGAGGTCGCCGGCCTGTGGTTCCCGGGAGCGGTCATCTCGGGCCGAAGCGCCGTGCTCGCCCGGCCGACCGATGACGGCGTCTTGTTCATCGACGCCGGCCCCGGCTACTCGACCAACCGCACGGTCGACGTTCACGGACTGAGACTCAGCGCGATCCGGGGGCCCGGCCCGCTTCCGGGCGACACGCCGTTGAAGCGCATATACCGCTCCGGGCAGGCACGAATCGCACTCGAGAACTGCCGGCCGTCGCGGCGTCGCGGCACCGCGACTCGAACGCTTTCACGGGAGGAGCTCGAGAACTGGCTCGACCGGATAGCGGCGCGCCAGGGAAGCGACGAGCTCGACCGCATTCGGAACCAGGCCCGGTCGCTCGCGCGGCGGGTCGGCGGCGACTGGCTGCGTTGGTTCGAGACGCTCGACGGTCTGATCGGCGCGCTGCGCGACACGAGTGAAGTCGCGCTGCAGACGCCCGCCGGAATCGCGCGCGGTCGCGGCCGGGCGTTCGACGTAGCCCGCCTCGAACAGTTCGATCGGTTGCGAACGGAGCTGCTCGCCTACAGACCCCTCGACTCGCCGGAGGTCGACGACCCAAATCAGATCTTCGCCTTCTTCGAGGCGTACTTCTCCAACTTCATCGAGGGCACGGAGTTCACGGTCGGCGAGGCCGAGCGAATCGTCTTCGACGGCCGGATCCCCGGGGATCGGCCGGCCGACGCACACGACGTGCTGAGTACGTTCAAACTCGCCGTCGATCCGGCATGGCGGATCGCCACACCAAGCTCGGCCGACGAACTGATCGCTTTGGCCCGGCGAATCAACGCGCGGGTGCTGCATGAGCGTCCCGAAAAACGTCTGGGCGAGTTCAAGGAGGTCGCCAATCGCGCCGGCGCGACAACGTTCGTCGCCCCGGAGCTCGTTGCCGGAACTCTCCATCAAGGCTGGCGCTTCTACGAGAGTCTCCCGGAGGGGTTCGCCCGAGCCGTGTTCGTCAAGTATCTGATCGCCGAGGTGCATCCGTTCGCCGACGGCAACGGGCGGACGGCTCGGCTGATGCTCAACGCCGAACTCAGCGCCGGGGGCCAGGCTCGTTTCATCGTGCCCCACGCCTACCGCGAGGACTACCTCGGCGCGATGCGCGCGATGTCGATTCGCTCAGACCCGTCGGCGATGATCCGGATGATCGAACGCATCCTCGGCTGGGTCACGAGGTTCGACTGGCGTGATCTTCCGTCGGTACGAGGCTCACTCGAGCGCACGAACGCGCTGCTTGAGAAGAACGAGTATGACGCCGGCGATCTCCGGCTGCTGGACCCGTAGCCGAGGTCACGAGTCGATCGATCGAGCGTCGATCGCGCCGGCGGACAAAAGTATTTTCGCGATTGATCGCAATGGTGGCCGCTTCTCGCTATCCTGTAAATACCGTAAAAGAGGTCGGATAGGTCAGGATTTGACCGATCCCGCCGATAAGGACCGTAAGCGCCGCACGGCGACCGCCAGGCGCCTGCGCCCCGGGCCCAACCGCCCACCCCACCCGTTCAAGTCTTAACGCTCGACCAGGAACAAGGAGACAAGTCGCCCCATGGAGCCCGCCACGACTGCGCAGAAGACCGGTTCGATCGACAACCCGGAGGTTTACTCCAGCGCCCCCGGCAAGGTGATTCCGATCCTCGAACAGGAATTCGACGACTTCGAGACCGAGGCGGTCAAATTCCTCGACGGTCAGATCGAAGAACCGGCCTACATCGGCTTCCGCCTCAAGCAGGGCGTCTACGGACAGCGTCAGCCCGGCGTCAACATGACGCGGGTGAAGCTGCCGTTCGGCGGGATCAGCGCCGACCAGCTCGATTCCTTCGGCGACATCGCCGAGCGGTTCGCGCCGCTCAAGAAGGCGCACATTACGACACGCCAGGCGGTTCAGATTCACCACATCCCACTCGCGCGGATGCACGAGGTGCTGCGCCACCTCAGTCTCACCGGGCTGTCCAGCCGCGAGGGCTGCGGCAACACCGTCCGCAACGTCAGCGGCGATCCGTACGCCGGCATCCTCGAGGGCGAGGTCTTCGACCCGACGCCGTGGGCCGGTTCGTTCGTGCGTTACTTCGTGCGCAACGAGCTCACCCAGTTGCTGCCGCGTAAGTGCAAGGTCGCGTTCTCCGGTTTCCCGGACAACCGCTCGCTCACGCAGATCCACGACATC
Organism: Solirubrobacterales bacterium; assembly: GCA_049276635.1. GTDB lineage: Bacteria > Actinomycetota > Thermoleophilia > Solirubrobacterales > JACPNS01 > JACPNS01. The sequence continues at coordinate 43,884 of JBASWU010000068.1, forward strand.
GCCTTCGAGTCGGTCATCGAAGATGGCGTCAAGGGCTTCAAGGTCCTCGTCGGCGGCGGCACGTCGATCTTCCCGCGGCTGGCGCCGACGCTGTTCGAGTTCGTCCCGATGGACGAGTACCTCAAGGTCTCCGAGGCCGTGCTGAGGATCTTCAACCGCCGCGACGAACTGCGCGTCAACCGCGCCCGCGCCCGCATCAAGGTCTACATCGACCGCATCGGCATCGAGGCCTTCCGCGCCGAGGTGATCGAGGAGATGAAGGGCGACTGGACCGGCGAGCGCAACTTCGACCCCGAGCCGCTGCTCTGGACCGACGACGAAGAGGCCGACGCCCCGCCGGTCCCGGCCGGCCTGTCCAGCCCCAACGGCGACCTTTCGGCCTTCGAGGAATTCTGCCGGCACAACGTGCTGCGCCAGAAGCAGGACGGCTACAGCGCCGTCGCGATCAAAGTCTTTCGCGGCGATCTCACACCCGAGCAGTGGCACGGCGTCGCCGACATCCTGCGCACCTACGCCAGCGGCCGCGCGCGCACGACACAGACGCAGAACCTCGTTCTGCGCTGGGTGCCCAACGAGGCCGTCTACGAGGTCTGGTCCAGGCTCGCGGCACTCGGCCTCGGCGATCCCGGCGTCGACACCGTCCAAGACGTCGTCAGCTGCCCCGGCACCGATAGCTGCAAGCTCGGCATCACCTCCTCGATGGGCCTCAACGCCGCCGTTCACGAGCGCCTCGCGCAGATGAACATCACCGACCCGCTGACGAAAAAGACGATCGTGCGCATGAGCGGCTGCCCCAACGGCTGCTCGCAGCACCACATCGCCTCGATCGGCTTCAACGGCGCCTCGATGAAGATCAACGGCAAGCAGGTCCCGGCATACCTCGTGCAGATCGGCGGCCGCGGAGCCGACGGCAAGGTCAACTTCGGGCACCGCCTCAAGCTGCGCCTCCCGGCCAAGCGCGTCCCCGACGCGGTCGAGCGCTGGCTGCGTTTCTACGAGAGCGACCGCCAGGGCGAAGAGGAGTTCTCCGACTTCGCCGACCGCGTCGGCACCGAGCCGTTCGAGGCCCTGGCCAAGGATCTCGCCCTGGCCGTCTCCGGCGAAGGCGATGAGCTGTTCGTCGACTGGCAGCGCACCGAGCTCTTCAAGGTCGAGCGCGGCGAAGGCGAGTGCGCGGTCTAGGGCCGCGCTCAAGGAGGCAACAGAAATGACCCCGTTCGAAACAGCACCGGCACCGCTCGAGCCCGGCTATATCGAGGCGACGACCCCGCTGTTCACCCCCGACCCGCAGGTCCCCGGCAACCCGTCGGTCGATCTCGACAGCGGCTCGGCGCAGGACATCCTGCGCTACGCGGTGGACCAGTTTCACCCGCGCCTTTACGTCGCCTCCTCGTTCCAGAAGGAGGCCTCGGTGATCCTCGACATGCTGCTCAAGATCGAGCCCGGCGCGCGTTTCTTCACGATCGACACCGGCAACCTCTTCCCCGAGACACTCGACGTCTGGCGCCGCATCGAGGAGCGCTACGACGTGAGGATCGACGTCTACAACGCGACCGACTTCGCCCCGGCGTCGATCCTCGCGCAGTCGACCCCCGAGAACACCTGGGCCGGCGAGTCCGATCAGTGCTGCGGCAAGTACAAGGTCGCCGCGCTGCAAGCGGCTCTGCTCAACGTGGACGCCTGGGTCACCGGCCTGCGCAAGGAGCAGGCCCACACCCGCGCGCAGACGCGCAAGGTGCAGTGGGACGGCAAGAACGGCCGCTGGAAGGTCTGCCCGCTGACCGACTGGACCGAGAACGACGTCTGGAATTACATCCAGGAGCACGACGTCCCATACAACGATTTGCACGATCGCGGTTACCCCTCGATCGGCTGCACGGCCTGCACCCAGCCCGGATCCGGCCGCGAGGGCCGCTGGGCCGGGAGCGACAAGACCGAATGCGGGCTGCACGGGTAACAACCGGGAGCTTCCGCCCCTTATTTATCTCAAAACGGCCGGTCAACAGCGGCCCGACAACGGTTTTCTCGCCGCCCATCTGAGGTCGTGCGGAGAAACCTCACACCACTAAGGAGCATGATGAGCAGTACAGAGCAAAAGGGATTCGTCCTCTGGTTTACAGGACTGTCAGGAGCAGGCAAGACGACGATCGCCGACATCGTCGAGGCGCGCCTGCGCGAGCTCGGCAGCAAGATCGAAGTCTTAGACGGCGACGTCGTTCGCACCCATCTCAGCAAGGGACTCGGCTTTTCACGCGAGGACCGCGACACCAATATCGCCCGTATCGCCTTTGTGGCCAACCTGCTGGCTCGCAACGACGTGCCGGTGATCACCGCGGCGATCTCTCCGTACGCCGCCACGCGCGACGCCGCCCGCGAACTGATCGGCGACGACAAGTTCATCGAGATCCACGTCGCCACGTCGCTCGAAGAGTGCGAGGCGCGCGACACCAAGGGCCTCTACGCCAAGGCTCGCTCCGGCGAGATCAAGGAGTTCACCGGGATCAGCGATCCGTATGAGGCGCCGGTCAACCCTGAGATCACGATCCAGACCGAGGGCTCGACGCCCGACGAGTCGGCCGAGCGGATCTTCGAATACCTCGAAGCCAACGGCTTGCTCGCCGGCGCGCGCGAAGGAGCGCTGGCTCAATGACGCAGATCAAGCTTTCAGCGAAGCAGACGGCGGACTTTGAACTGCTCGCCAACGACGGATTCGCGCCCCTGACCGGCTTTCAAGGCCAGGCCGACTACGACAACGTCGTCGACAACATGCGGCTCGCCGACAACCAGCCGTGGTCGATCCCGGTCGTGCTCGGCGCCGACAGCGGTGAAGTCGGCGAAACCGTCGAGTTGATCGGCAGCCAAGACGAAGCGCTCGGCACGATCACGATCGAAGAGGTCTTCGAGCGCGATCTCAAGCGCGAGGCCGAGCGGGTCTACCGCACCACCGACGACGCCCACCCCGGCGTAGCCGCGCTCTACGGCGAGTCCAGCCGCGTGATCGCCGGCCCGATCGATTCGCGGGCGCTGCCCAATCACATCGACATCGTCCAGCCATACCTGCTGACCCCGGCCAAGACCAAGGCCGAGTTCGCCAAGCGCGGCTGGAAGACCATCGTCGGTTTTCAGACCCGCAACCCGATCCACCGCGCTCACGAGTACATCACCAAGGTGGCGCTCGAGGGCGTCGACGGCCTGTTTCTGCACCCGCTGGTCGGCGAGACCAAGAGCGACGACATCGACGCCGAGACGCGCATGCGTTGCTACGAGGTGCTGATCGACGGCTACTACGTCAAGGAGCGCGTCGTGCTCGGCGTCAACCCGGCCGCGATGCGTTACGCCGGCCCGCGCGAGGCGATCTTCCACGCGCTGGTACGCCGTAACTACGGCTGCACGCACTTCATCGTCGGCCGCGACCACGCCGGCGTCGGCGACTACTACGGCACCTTCGACGCGCAGCACATCTTCGACGAGTTCGAGCCCGGTGAGCTGGGTATCGAGCCGCTGAAGTTCGAGCACTCGTTCTGGTGCAACCTGACCGGATCGATGGCCACAAGCAAGACGTCGCCGGCCGGCCCGGAGGACAAGGTCTTTCTCAGCGGTACCGCGGTGCGCGAAATGCTCGTCCGCGGCGAGCGCCCGCCGGCCGAGTTCACGCGGCCCGAGGTCGCCGACGTCCTGATCGACGCGATGGCGGGAGTCCCGGCCTAGCCGCCTCGGCGCCGGGCCGCGACCAAAGGGTTAGAACATGGATCCGCTGCTCATCTTTTTCGGTTGCGGTGTCGGCCTGCTGGTCGGTATGACCGGAATGGGCGGCGGATCCCTGATGACCCCGCTGCTGGTTCTGCTGTTCGGCGTCAAGCCGACGGTCGCGGTCGGCTCGGACATCGCCTACCAGGCGATCACCAAGAGTGTCGGCGGCGTCAAACACATGCGCCTGCGGACGGTCAACGTCGGCGCGACGCTGTGGCTGGCGCTCGGCAGCCTTCCCGGCGCGATCCTCGGCGTGCGGGTGGTCGAGTTGATGAAGACCGCCTACGGCGAAGATGTCGAAACCTTCACGCTGATCGCGCTCGGCTGTGTGCTGGCCTTGGTCGGAATCTTCACCTTGACGCGCTCCCTGCTGTTCCCGAACCATCAGTCAAGCGAAGGCGCCGAGCACCAATCGCTGGTTGGTTGGCAGAAATTCGCCGCCGTCGCGATCGGCCTGACCACCGGATTCGTCATCGGCATCACATCGGCCGGCAGCGGTACCGTGATCGCCGTCGCGCTGATCGCGCTATTCAAGATCCCGCCGCGCTACGTAGTCGGCACCGACGTCTTTCACGCCGCGATGCTGCTTTGGGCGGCCGGTCTCGCCCACTGGGCCGGAGGCAACATCGACTGGGCGCTGACCGGTACGTTGCTGCTCGGGTCGGTTCCGGGCGTCTGGCTCGGCGCGCATGTCTCGGTTCGCGTGCCCGAGTCCGCGCTGCGCACCGCGCTGGGCGTAGTGCTCGTCGCCAGCTCCGCCGCCACGCTCGAGAAGGCCGGCGTCGAGTTCGTTCCGGCCGCCCTGATCGGCGTCGCGGCGACGTTCTTCGGTGTGATCTCACTGGCGATTCTCGCCGGCAAGCTCGCAAATCCTTGGACGGCGCCGGCCGGCGAGGTGTCGACGGCCGGGCGAGCGGCGGTCGCCGGCATTCCGGAAATCGAGTTCGGCATCGATCCGCCGGTCGAACCGGCATTCGGCAGTGGCCGCAACGCACGGATGCTTCAGCCCGACGCCATCGAACTGTCACGCTGACCTCGCGCGACCGGTAATCCGGCGACTCGCCCGATAAGCTCTCGCCCTCGATGTTCAGCAAAGTCCTGGTTGCAAACCGCGGCGAGATCGCCATTCGCGTATTTCGCGCACTACGGGAGCTGGATATCCAGTCGGTCGCCGTCTACTCCGAAACCGACGCCGACACGCCGTTCGTCCGTTACGCCGACGAGGCCTACGCGCTCGGCGACGGCCCGGCCTCAGAGACTTATCTCGTAATCGACAAGATCATCGACGTCGCCAAACGCAGCGGCGCCGAGGCGATCCACCCCGGTTACGGCTTTCTCGCCGAGAACTCGGCGTTCGCCCAGGCCTGTGAGGACAACGACATCGTCTTCATCGGCCCACCGGCCAGCGCAATCGACTCGATGGGCTCCAAGACCAAGGCGCGCGAGCTGATGAAGGCCGCCGGAGTGCCGATCGTCCCCGGAACGACCGACCCGGTCGAAACAGTCGAGGACGCGAAGAAGATCATCGACGCCGAAATCGGCTACCCGATCGCCGTCAAGGCCGCCGGTGGTGGCGGCGGCAAGGGCTTTCGCGTCGCCCTGACCGCCGACGAGCTGCAGGACGCCTTCGAAGGCGCCGCCCGGGAGGGCGAGAAGTTCTTCGGCGACGCAACCGTTTATCTCGAGCGCTACCTGCCCAACCCCCGCCACGTCGAGGTCCAGATCATCGCCGACAACGCCGGCAACATCGTTCACCTCGGCGAGCGCGACTGCTCGGTCCAGCGCCGTCACCAGAAGCTGATCGAGGAAGCGCCCGCGCCGGCGGTCGACGAGGCGCTGCGCGAGCGCATGGGCGAGATCGGCATCGAGGCCGCGCGCGCCGTCGGCTACCGCTCGGCCGGCACGATCGAAGGGCTGCTGCAAGACGGGGAGTACTACTTCCTCGAAATGAACACCCGTGTTCAGGTCGAGCACACGGTCACCGAGGAGGTCACCGGCATCGACATCGTCAAGGAGCAGATCAGCGTCGCCGCCGGCAACCCGCTGAGCTTCGGCCAGGACGCCGTGACGATCACCGGCCACGCGATTGAGTGCCGGATCAACTTCGAGGACGCGGCAAAGAATTTCGCTCCCGCCCCCGGCAAGATCAGCGTCTACCGTGAGCCCTCCGGCCCGGGCGTGCGCGTCGACAGCGGGGTTGTCGCCGGCAGCGAGGTCTCGCCGATGTACGACCCGATGGCCGCCAAGCTGATCGTCCGCGACAAAGACCGCGCCACGGCGACCAAGCGCATGATTCGCGCGCTGCGCGAGTTCGAGATCGACGCCAAGACGCTGATCCCCTTCCACATCGGCCTGCTCGCCAGCGACCAGTGGGCCAACGAGGAGACCTGCAAGGACCTCACCGAGGACAAGGACTGGCTCAAGCAGTTCGCTTTTGACACCGCCCTCCCGCCGGCCGACGAAGCCGGCGAGGCAGAGAAGGTCGAGAAGAAGTACATGGTCGAGGTCTCGGGCAAGCGCTACGACGTCAAGGTCGTCGGCGAAGCCAACGGATTCGCCGGCGGCGGGCCGGGGCCAGCGGCGGCGAAGAAGCCCAAACGCGCGGCGCGCGCGGGCGCCTCCGGCAATGGCGCCTCCGGCGAGGCGCTGATATCACCGCTGCAGGGCACGGTGCTCAAGGTCGCCGTCGAGCAGGGCGCCGAGGTCGGCGAAGGCGACGTGATCTTTATCATCGAGGCGATGAAGATGGAGAACGAGATCACCGCCCACCGCGCCGGCAAGGTCGAAGAACTCGGCGCCGCCGAAGGCGCATCGGTCTCGGCCGGCGACACGCTGGCGATCATCAGGTAGGCGCACCGCGCGCGGTGCCCAGTACAACTACCCGCGCCGGCACGCCGGTCTCGGTGAGAACGCCGCACACGTCGCGCAGACCATTTCGGTCTGCCCCAGCGAGAAGCCTCTTATGTCGATCACAGCCATCGCGCGCAGGCCACATGAGATTTTTGTCGTTGCAGTCGCCTGCCTTGCCGTGCTCGCGACGAACGCGGACGCGCGGACCATCGAATCGGTATCAGTTACCCCGATCATCGACGCCGCTGTCAATCCGGTCGTGCCCGTTGGGCTGCCGACCACGTCGGCTCCAGTCAATCTCAACGTGGAACTCCGGTGGTTCCATCTTCCGAGGACGACACCGGACCGGCGACCGAGGCGATCCTAAACCAGCCTCGGGCGCTCGCCGTCGGACTCGACGGGTCGTTATTCATTGGCGACACCGGTAACACCAGAATTTGCCGCGTTGATCTGAACGGAAACCTCGAAACGACCGCAGAGGTGAGACCGCGAAGGCGCTTATCCCTTTCGTGCAGGGGGGGTAGGATTACTGCGTGCACCGAAAAACGGGTACGAGCGGTATGTCTGAGCATCGTCAAAACGCGCTCATCGGCGCAGGTGCAGCGTTGATGACGAGCGGCTTGGCATCGGCGGGCACACTTCCAGGAAACCACCTGAAGTCGCAGCCGATAGGCCGCGAACATCGGGCCGATCGGCCAGACAGCCACTGCGAATCCACCACCTTCATGCTGCGAATCCACCACGCATACGCTGCGAATCCACCACCTTGAGCTAGTCTTGTGCCATGAGGGCGACCGTTGCCAGGCACATCAAGCCGCGAGTGCTCGAGGCTCTAAGCGATACACGCATCGTCGTTGTCCAGGGTGCCCGCCAGGTCGGCAAGACCACCCTCATCCGGCAGATCACCGACGAACTGGGAGGCCGGCTGGTCAGCTTTGATGACGAGAACACCCGCCGTGCGGCCGAGGCCGATCCAGTTGATTTTCTCTCCCAGAACCCCGACGGGCTGCTGACCGTCGATGAGGTGCAGCGGGTACCCGAATTAGTGCTCGCCCTAAAACTCGTCGTTGACCGCGATCCGCGGCCGGGGCGGTTCTTGCTGACCGGATCCGCGAACCTTCTGCGGCTGCCGGCTGCCGGCGACAGTCTGGCCGGTCGGGCCGAGAGTGTCGAACTGCACGGCTTCAGCCAAGGTGAGATGACCGGACACCGCGAGCAGTTCATCGACCGGCTTCTGGCGGGTGACCGATTCTTCGGCCATTCGACCAAGCTCTCGCGCCACGACTACCTCGAGCGCGCCACGGCGGGAACCTACCCGGAGGCCGTCAGTCGTCCAACCGAGCGACGCCGCACTCAGTGGCTCGACAACTACGTAGCGCGGATCGTCGAACGCGATGCCCCCGATATCTCCGGCTCGCATCGCCTGGCCGATCTCCCGCTTGTCCTGCGTGCCCTCGCCGCCAGAAACGGCAATGAACTAAATATCACCGACGTATCGAAAGAAACCGGAATCCCCGCGAGCAGCCTCACGCGACTGATCGATCTGCTGGAGGCTCTCTATCTCGTGCAGCGAATTCCGGCGTGGTCGACCAATCTCTCCAAGCGGGTCGTCTCCCGCCCGAAGGCAGCCCTGCTCGACACCGGCCTGGCGGCGCGTCTGATCAATATCTCCGCAACCGGGGCAGCTCCCCCAAACTACGCCGAAGCGGCGGGACACATCCTCGAAGGGTTCGTTGCAGGAGAGATCAGGCGTCAGCGAGGTTGGGCAAACGAGACTGTGCGCATCAGCCATTTCCGTGACCGCTCTGCTGGAGAGGTCGACCTGATTCTCGAAACCGCCGACGGACGAGTCGCGGGCATTGAGGTGAAGGCGACCGCCACGGTGACCGCGGCTGACACCCGCTGGCTCGCCGGTCTCAGAGACCGGCTCGGCGCACGATTCAGCGGTGGCGTCGTTCTCCACTCCGGCAGCGCAAGTGTGCCATTCGGCGACCGCATCACCGCGGCGCCGATCGACATTCTCTGGACCGCATGAGCATGGAGCTGCCCGTGACTGATATTGAATCTTCCGGCGGTCTCGACACTCCTGCCACTCAGAGCCCCAGCCAACCAGGTACGAGCCGATCGCGGTCAGTTGCGAGAGCACGGTTGTCGCAGAGTTCATTCAGGATCCCGCGAAGGGGACCGATCCGCGGCACGACGGCCGCTGGAGTGAAAAACAGATCGCGCGCGCGGGTCATTCTGCTTAACCCGCCGGACGAGAGTCGTTGATGCCCATTACCGCGAGACCGCTGAGATGTGGACCGGTGAATACGGTTTTAGGAAGGCGAGCAAAGCTGCTGACGGAGGCCCGAATGATGGCGACCGCACGCGTCTCTGGGCGCCACTGCGAGACCCGGCCTGACGCTGGTACGACGTTGGTCGACGGTGCGGCTATGCGTGAACGACTGTTCGCTGATGCTGCTTCCACGCCGCTTTGACGTGTTGTGTTTCCGGATACGCATGTTCCCGGATGTCTATCGATCAAACCGCGGACCGTGTGAAGCCTCCCTGTTGAGAACGGCAACTGCGACAGACCACACCAAGACCCATTGTTTGCCTACCGCCCGGCGTCGGGCTATCTGAGTGCGACAACGCGGTGGGGCGACCCTGCCGAGCTAAGCCGCAGGGTGCTGCCTCTGCTGGGCGGGCGGCTGAGGGACGCCCGGCGGCGCGAACGGATCAGACGGAACCACGCGCGGCTGCGGCGGCGGGGCGAACGGATCCGGTGGAACCACCCGCTGCTGCGGCTGCGGGGCGAACGGGTCAGGTGGAACGACCCGTTGCGGCGGCGGCGCGAAGGGATCCGCCGGGACCGGCGGCGGCGCATTCGCCACGCCCGTCATCTGGGCCGGCGCCGCGTATCCGGCCGGTTGCCACTGTGTCGCGCCGGCCGGCTGTGGCTGCCCGTAGGCCGGCGGCGCACCAGGAACCGTGTCCGCCGGAGCCTCAAGCGCAAACTCCTCGCCGCTGGCGATCCGTGCCCGCCGGCGCAGTTCCTCCAGATAGTCGCGATCGACGACGAGCATCACCAGCCCGGCTCCGGCGGCAAAACCGCCGAAGTGCGCGAAATATGCGACCCCGCCGCCGCCGAAAGACGCAAGCGTGAAGTACGCCTGCAGCACCTGGAGGCCCATCAGAATGCCGATCAGCCAGGCCGCTTTTATCCAGCCCCACAAGAACGGCAGCGGCGGAATCACCCAGGTGAAGATTTTCGCCCGCGGATAGGTCATCAGGTAGCCGCCCATCACCGCCGAGATCGCGCCTGACGCGCCAAGCACCGGGATCATCGAGCCGGGCTCGAACAGCAGGTGGCCGAGCATCGCCCCGAGCCCGCCGATGACGTAGAAGAGCGAGTATGCGAGGCGACCCAGCCCCAGCTCGAGCGCCATCCCGAAGACAAACAGAAAGATCATGTTTCCGAGCAGGTGGGCGAAGTTGATATGCATGAACATCGACGTGAAGATGGTCCCTACGGTCGATGGGAACTCGACCCCGTAACTGGACTCCATCACAGCCGCCTTGTCGCAGCGGAACGAGACCGCGCTCGCCGGCGCGCACTGGGTGCCGGGGTGGGTGATCTCGTACGGGACGGCGCCGTGCAGAACGATCGTGCGATCGTCGACGCTGCCGCCGCCCTCCCAGCCGAAAAACACCAGGCAGTTGATCACGATCAACGCGATCGTGAGGATCGGGAGGTCGACCATCTTCAGATTGTCTTTCAGCGGAAGCATGGCTACTCAGTTCTGACATCGGCCGTGTGGGCGAAAACTAAACACTCGCCAGCGGGTCCGCGGCGGGCGGTGCGCCAGACTTAGCGCGATGAAGCCCTCGGTCACCCGCGACATCCGCGTGCTCTTTCCGCTGCCGATCGCGACGATCGCGTCGCAGTCGAGCATGGCCAGCCTGCCACCGCTGTTCGTGCAGATGAGCCGGGAGTTCGGTGTCTCGGTCGGTTCGATCGGACTCGTGCGAGCGGTCAGCGCGGCGAGCGCGGTGCTCTGCACGCTGCTGGTCGGCGGTTGGATTCACCGCAACGGCGCGCGTCAGGTGATGATCGCCGGCGGAGCGTTTGCCGCCGGCGGCGCGCTGATCTGCGCGCTCGCGCCGGAGCTGGTGGTGCTCGCGCTCGGCCAGGCAATCGTCGGCATCGGCATCTGCTGCCTGCTGTCGAGCGGCTTCGCCGGCGCCGGCGAGTTTTTCGCGCCGGAGGCCCGCGACTGGGCGGTCGGCTGGATCGTCGCGCTGCAATCGCTGGCCTGGATCGTCGGCGTGCCGCTCGTCGGACTGCTGGCCGACCACGTCGGTTGGCGCGCCGCCTTTGCGGTCCCGGTCGCCTTCTCGCTGATCGCGATGCTCAGCGCGATGCTGTTCGCGCCGAAGATTGGACGCGATGCCAAGGCGGTCGACGAGCGCTCGGGCCTGCTGGCGGCGCTCGCCGACGGTCCGGCGCGGCGCTGGACGCTCGGGGAGCTGCTGGCCTTCGCGATCTGGACGGCCGAGATCACCTACGTCGCCGCCTTTTACATCGAGACCTACGGCCTGTCCGAGTCGGTCGTCGGCATTCTGCTTCCGACCGGGTCGCTGACCTTCCTGATCGGTTCGGCTCTGGCCGAGCGCGTGGGCCAGAGATACTCGCGCGCCGCGGTGCTGACCGGGGCGG
>JBASWU010000069.1:0-11753 GCA_049276635.1 Solirubrobacterales bacterium
GCGCCGCCTCGATCCGTTCGCCGGATTCGCGCGTGTCACGCAGAATCGCCATGCGCGTCCGCTCCCCGCCGAGCACCTCGACCGCGGCCCGGCCGAGTGATTCGACCAGCTCGTCGGTCAGCAGCGAATCGGCCTCGCCGCGGATTCCGTCCGTGCCGAACAACTTGCGCTGGGATGTCAATTCAGACAAATCTGAGCCTTTCTCAAGAGAAGAAATCCGGCCGAAAGTGACCGCCGGGACTCCGGGCCGTTAACGCTTGCTGAACTGCGGGCGCTTACGGGCCTTCTTCAGGCCGGCCTTCTTGCGTTCCTTGACCCGTGCGTCACGCGTCAAGAAGCCGGCGCGCTTGAGTTCGCCACGAAGGTTTTGATCGGCCTCCAGCAACGCCTTGGCGATGCCGTGGCGAACCGCGCCGGCCTGGGCTGCGACGCCCCCGCCGTGAACGCGGGCGATCACATCGATCTTGTCGAGGCTGTCGACCTTGACGAGCGCCGATTTGGCGGTCACCTGCAGGGTCGGGCGCGGGAAGTACTCGTTGAGCGGGCGACCGTTAACCTCGATATTGCCGCTGCCGGGCTTGAGAATCACACGGGCGACGGCGGTCTTACGCTTGCCGGTTGCGCGATAACGCGCGTCGGCGGCGAGTTCCAGGACGGGGTCGGCGGCCGGCGGTGTTTCGGTGATTGTGTCTTCGCTCATGGTGAATCTCTCTTCGGTGGGTCGAATCTCGGATTGAATCTTGGTTTACGCGCTGATCTCAAGGACACGCGGGTTCTGCGCGCCGTGCGGGTGCGCGGAGTCGGCGTAGACCTTCAGCTTCCGCAGCTGTGCGCGGGCGAGCTTGGTGCGGGGCAGCATGCCCTTGACGGCGCCGCGGATCACCTCTTCGGGCCGGCGTTCAAGCTGCTCCTCGAGCGTGCGCTGGCGCAGTCCTCCGGGGTAACCGGTGTGGCGGTAGTAAATTTTCTCGGCAAGCTTCTTGCCGGAAACGCGAATCTTCTCCGCGTTGATCACGACCACGAAGTCGCCGGTGTCGATGTGCGGGGTGTACTCGGGCTTGTTCTTGCCGCGCAAGGTGTCGGCGATCTGCGTGGCGAGCCGGCCGAGCGTCTTGCCCTCAGCGTCGACGATCACCCATTCGCGGGTTCGCGTATCGGGGGTGGCTACGTAAGTCTTCAATCTGGTCGATTCTGGTGAAAGTGGTCAATGAGTGCGGCCGCGGGGCATGGCGCGCGGCAAGCGAACGCCCAGGCCGTGTGAACGGGTGAAGGATAGACGAGAGTCGCCCAAACCTGCCGACAGCGCAGTTATCAGCGTTACGACATCCAAGCCGTTTATGCTCCCCAGCTTGCACGCCTGCCGAATCCGTTTTCCCACCAGGGCGACGGAGCGGGGGAACCAGTGAGACGCCGGCGCACGGCCGGTCTCTCAGGGGCGAATCGGATCGAGTGATCCGTAGCGCTGCTCTTCAGCGCGAGCCCGACAGCTAACCCCGTAGGCCAATCAGCTGACGTACCAACCGAAGCGAAGAAGAGAAAGGCCTACCGCCGCACGATGACATCACGCATTTCACGCGCGAGATTGACCGCTAGCGGAAGTTTTTCCGCCCTTCTCGCGCTCGCGCTGCTCACGCTCATGCTGTCGCCGGCCTCCGCCGGCGCCGGGGTCACCGGTGGCAGCTACGTGGTGATCGTGCCGAAGATCGCAAAGATCAAGTGTGCGCGCGGCTGTACGCGGGCCAAGGGCATCCGGCCCGGCAGCACGCTTCGCCTGGCGGGCGAGAATCTAGACGTTGCCAAGGAGATCGTCTTTCTCGGCGCGCGCGGCGCCGAGGACGACGTCGCCGCGACCGTCATCAAGGCCGGCACGCGCAGCGCCGTCGTTAAAGTGCCGGCGGGCGCCGGAACCGGCCCCGTGTCGGCGGCCACCGCCGACGGCACGCGTTCGCGGCCGTCGGCGCCGATCGCGGTTCGCCCGCTCCCACCGGTGATTGGCTCGCCGAAGCTGCAGACGGTCCCAGGGGTCGCGATCCCCGGCGTGACACTTGAGACCGGGACCAGCACCCCGCGTGTCGTTTTCATCGGGGCCAAGCAGCTGGTGCGGTACTCGATGCGTGTCTCGGGACTCGACGGCGCGACCGCCGGCGTATCCCTGGTACGCCACGGCACCGGCGAGGTCGCCGCTACCTGGCGGGTGGCCGTCCCGGTCGGCCAAGTGGTGACCGTCGAATGGGACGGCACGATGTCCGGCAAGCCGGCGCCGAGCGGCAGGTACATCTTCACCGCCCAGATCACCGGCGGCGGGGCGGCGTCGGCGGCGGGCAACGCCAAAATCGCGTCGACCGGCGATCGCGACGCGTTCGATCTCTACGGATACATGTTCCCGGTCCGCGGCGGTCACAACTTCGGTCAGTCCGGAGCGAGGTTCGGCGGTGGCCGCGGGCACCAGGGCCAGGACATCATGGCCGCATGCAACACCAAGATCGTCGCCGCTCGCGGCGGCACCGTCGTAGAGAGCCGCTCCCAGAGTGCGGCCGGAAACTTCATCGTCATCCGCCCGGATTTCGGCGTCGGCGACCAGGCCTACCTGCACATGATCGGCCGGTCGCCGTTCAAGCCGGGCGACCGCGTTTACACCGGCCAAGCAATCGGCAACGTCGGAAGCACCGGGCGCTCGAGCGCCTGCCACCTGCACTTCGAGCAGTGGACCGGCGGGATCTGGCGCTCAAAGCCGGTCGACCCGCTCGGCGATCTGCTGTCCTGGGACCAGATCAGCTAACGGCCTATGCCGCCTGGCCTAGGCGGCAGCTTCGACCGCGGAATGCCGGACCGGCGATGCGCCGATCACGTCTGCGATCACCGGTACGTCATTGGCAGGAGCGAAGGTGATCGCGCGGCGAACGATGCGCTCGGGAACATCGCGTTCAAGACGTAGATCGACGCGCCGGGCGATCGTCTGGATCACGACGCGCATCTCGTAAAGCGCGAAAGACGCCCCGATGCAACGGCGTACGCCGCCGCCGAACGGCAGCCACACCGAACCCTCGGGGGTCGCGCCAATAAAGCGTTCGGGCTTGAATGATTCGGCGTCGGGATAGCTGGCCTCACGATAATGCGCGAGGTAGATGTTCGGCGCGATGGCGCGACCAACCGGAATCTCGTATCCGGCGACCTCGAAGGGCTCCTTCACGACGCGGGCGACGATCGGCAGGATCGGCCGTGTCCGCAGCGACTCCTTGACAACGGCGTCGACATACTCGCTCGCGCCGGCGACCGACTCGGCGCGCACGCGCGCCCAGACCGCAGGATGGCGCAGCATCAATTCGAAGGCCCATGCCAGCGAGGTCGCGGTCGTCTCGTGCCCTGCGATCACAAGTGTTACGAGTTCGTCGCGCAGTTCGTCGTCGGTCATCGGGTTTCCGTCTTCGTCGCGCGCCTGCAACAGCATCGAGAGGATGTCCTGGCGATCGATCGAGCCGGGCGCGGCGCGGCGGTTGTGAATCTCTTCGATCATCAGCGAGTCGAGATCATGCTTGGCCTCCGTGAAATCGGCGAAGACGCGGCGCTCCAGCGACGGGACCCGCCGTGCTAGCGGTAGCAAGGCGAACTTCTTGAACCAGCGATTCGGATCGATCGCGTTCATACGTGCGCGAAACTCGCGGCGGCGATCGGCCTCGGTGATGCCGAAGACGACCCGCAGGATCACATCCATCGTGATCATCTGGGTCTCATCGCGCAACTTGAAGGCGGTTCGCTCGGGCCAGTTGTCGATCGCGGCGTCGGTGATCGCCTCGATCTCATCGAGATAGGCGCGCATGCGATCGCCGTGAAATGGCGGTAGCAGTAGGCGCCTCTGGCGCAGGTGGCGATCCTCGTCGAGCACCAGCACCGAGTTATCTCCGACGACCGGTGATAGCACCATATTCGCCTCGCCGGCATGAAGCTGGTCGGGTCTGGCGGCGAAGATCTTGCGAATCTCGGCCGGATCACTGGTCATCACGATTTCCCCCAGGGCAAGAAAGCGAACCGTGAAAGTGTCGCCGTATCGCCTGCGCAGGTGCGTCAAAAGCGAGATCGGGCGAAAGACCCAGACCAGCGTCTGCAGGAACGCCGGCCAGCGCGGTCCGGGCGGCACGGGCGGCCGCGTGACGGGTGGGGGTGGATCGGCGGCCGGCATAGCTCTCAGTCTATTGCGCGTGGCGCCGGTAAACGGCGACCCCGGCCGCCGCGCCGAGTGTCGGTCATACGACTTTTTACCCAGCAGGGGCCGTGGGTGCTATTCCGGAAAGCGCCGTTGGGCCGCCGGCCGGCCCTTGCCGTCCCACAGTGATGCCGTGCAGGGGCCGGAAAGACAGTCGTCAGACCGCCATGCGGCCCTTGACCATGCCCTCGAGCCGGTCGAGCGAGTTGCGGATATGACGCTGTAGCGAGCGGTGGGTGACAAATCGCAGGGCGAGCCCCCGCAGCGGGCCGGCCGGATCCTGGGCCGACTCGATTCTGACTCGAGTCCCCGCGCCCTCGGGGATCAGCAGCACAGTCAGAGTCGTCGCGCGGTCGAAGCGCGGTACGCGACTGATCGCGGGGTGCTCCTCCGTGTGGCTCCAGGCGATCTGGCGGGCCGGTTCGTAAATCACGACCTCCTGCTCGACGCCACTGCAAAAAAAATGGAACTGACCCGTCACGACCTGTTTGCGGCCGAGTCCGTCGCCCTCTATGACCTCGACTCGCTGCGCGAACGACAGCCAGCGAGCGAGACAGTTCGCGTTGTCCACGAACATCCATACCTGCTCACTTCGTGCGTCGATATAGCGCTCGCCTGATACTTCGATCACTTGAAATTCCTCGCCTCGTTCCCAGGATAGACGCGGAGTCGCCGGCCACCGGCCGTTAGCGATTCTCGTCCGCGAACGGGCGGCCGGCGCGAGCGGCTCAGCCGCCGGCGGGTACTGCGAGGCCGGAGGTTTCGCCGCGCTTGACGCGATACATCGACTCATCGGCGCGCGCCAGCATGTCCAGCGCGTTCCGGTCGCCGCTCTCGTATTCGGAGACGCCGATGCTGAGTCCAACAGGATGCGACAACCCGGCGGTCGCATCCTCGGCGAGGCCGGCGCGAATCGAACGCAGAGAATCAAGCGTCGTTTCGGGGCAGATCACGGCGAACTCGTCGCCGCCGATGCGTGCGACAAGGTCGGTGTCGCGCATGCGGTTGTCAAGCCGGTTCGCGACTTCGCGCAGCAGATGATCGCCGGCGGCGTGACCGTAGCGGTCGTTGACGAGTTTGAAACCATCGAGATCGACGACCATCATGCCTAGCTGCCGGCCGTAACGCTCGGCGCGACGCCACTCGAGATCGAGGCGGCGCTCAAAGGCCTTGCGATTGGCGATCCCGGTTAGGGCGTCGACCATCGCGTCTTCCTCGGCGACCCGGCGTCGGCCGCGCTCGCGCATCATGACGAAACCGAACGCCGCCGAGAGCAGGGCCAGCCCACCAAGCGCCCAGCGCATCCAACCCGGTATCCGCTCGACGAATCGCGTAACGACGAAGCTTCCCTGCGCACCGGCGAAACCGCCCAGCCCGGCGCGTTCGCGAGCGAGCGCGCGGGCACGGCTGTCGATGTTCAGTGGCGGCGGCGCGATGGCTGAGAGTGTGGAGTCCAGTCGCCGGGCGTCGGCCGGTGACACCCCTCCGGCGCCGGGCAGCACCGCGCCGGGGTTGCCGTTACTCAGGTCGTCGGCCGGATCCCGGTCGGAAATCGGCGTCGAGCCATTGCCGGGATCGATCTCCTCGGTCTCCTCTCCGGGCTGCCCCGGGACGGTAACCGGCACCGGCGTCGCGATCGGGGGATCGGTGGTCGCGGCGCCGCCCGGAAGAGCGGGAATCACGCCGGTCGAGCCGCGGCCCTGGCCGCTCGGTCCGCTCGCGCCCGTCGCTCCTGTGGCGCCGGTGGCTCCCGTGGGGCCGGTCGAGCCGGTCGCACCCGTCTCGCCGGTCGCGCCGCCGGAGCCGGTCGCTTCCGTCGCGCCGGCCTGGTCACTCGTGCCACTTTGCGCGGCCGAGCCGGCGGGAGCGGTCGATCCAGTCGAATCCGTCGCCCCCTGCTCATCGAGCCCCGTAGTCGGGATGATTCCACCGGAGACGCCGTTGAAATCTTCCGAGGCGCGAACGGTCACCCGACCGGTGTCCCTCGAAACGGTCTTCGCCGGAGCGTCAGCCGGATCATCTCCTCGGGTGGCCGGATCGTCTCCTCGGGTCGAATGATCGGAATCCGAGGATCGTTCCGGCGGGGCGTCGGCCTCCGCCGGGGCTCGCGATCGAGTCGCGGTGGGTTTTGTATCTCGGCCGGCGCGCCTGGGCTCGCGTTCGCGCCGCGGCCGGTCCGGTTCGGCGGGCTCCGCGGCTGGCTGCGGCTCAGCGGCCGTGACCGGCTCGGGCGCGGGGGCCGGCGGATCCGGCGATGCGGCCTCGTCGGGCGGATCGACCGTGGGCGGCGGATCCGGCGCGTCCGTGATTCGCTGGTCGCCGTACCCGGCGTGGCCGCCGCGACGCGAATACTGCTCGGAGACGGCCGTGCCGCGATCGTAAGCCGAGGCGCCGGGAGCGCTCTGCCGCTCATTCTTGCTCGCGTGACGGTTCTTGCCTCCAGGGAACGCGCCTACGGTCGCCGGAATTACCAGCAACATACATAAAACAACAATTGTCGCGACCCTGAGCCGATGATTCGCGATCATCGTGTACCCCCTGCTGCCTATTTACGGAGTGGCAAGCTAGGTAGTTATCTGAACAAAAACCCAACCGAGCGGGCAAAACCGTCCAATTGGTCCGCGCCGTGTCTGACTTATCGGCACCGCACTTTAAACCTTTAGCCCGGGGCACGAATTTTTTGCCGCGGCAATCCGGGAGGCCGCGCGCGGGTCCGCCGGCGGCGGCCGGCTCTCAACCGCGCGGCCGTTTGGCCAATCGGACTCAGCCGGGGCGAAAGCGTTGTACAGGGGTACAGCCAGCCGCCGGCCCGCCATCCATACGATGGACCGATCAATACGTCGCCACAAGTCGCCACCGTCGAGCCGAGCTTCGGCGGCTACGCGCCGAGCACGGGGTATTTCGACGAGGCATTCGACGAAGCCGGGCGCGTGCGTGCGCGGTACGCCGCGATCGTCGATCAGTTCAGCGTGCTCGATCCGGCCGCTCTGTCTGCCGGCGCACAACAATTCGTCGATTCCGAGGGCGTTGCCTTCGCCACCGATACCGGCGCCAAGCCGTTCGTTGTCGATCCGTTTCCGCGCGTGATCACCGCGGCCGAGTGGCATCGCCTGAGCGCCGCCGTCGCACAGCGAGTCACGGCGCTCAACTGCTTCGTGCACGACGTCTACGGCGAGCGCAGGATCGTCGACGCCGGGATCGTCCCTTGGCCGGTGATCGCAAGCGCCGAGTACTTCGAGCCGGATCTCGTCGGCGCGACTCCGCCGGGCGGGCTGTTCACGAATATCGCGGGACTCGATCTCGTGCGCGGCGGCGACGGCGAACTGCGCGTGCTCGAAGACAACGTACGCTCGCCGTCCGGACTGACCTTTTCGCTGGCCGCACGACGGATGAGTGACGCAATCCTGCCTTTCGCCGGCGACGAGCCGAAACTGGCCGTCGACGGTTCGGCAATTTTTGGAGCTCTCTCGGAAGCACTCCGGGCCGCGGACCCGATCGGCAACGGCGACCCCGCGATCGCCCTGGTCAGCGACGGTCCCGGCAGCGCCGCCTGGTATGAGCACAAGCGGGTCGCCAAGGCCCTCGACCTTTACCTTTTTTCGCTCGACCAGATCGAACGGCACGGCGAAGCGGTCTACGGCCGCGATTCCGACGGTCTGCTCAAGCCGATCGACGTGATCTACCGCCGGACGGACCTCGACACGCTGCGGACGCCACGCGGGGCGCTGACGCGCTTCGGCGAGTTGTTGCTCGACCCGATTCGCAACGGCACCGTCGCCAGCGTCAATGCCTTCGGGTCCGGCATCGCCGACGACAAACTGATCCACGCCTATGTCGAAGCGATGATCCGCTTTTACCTCGGCGAGGAGCCGTCGATCGAATCGGTCAAGACGTACGACCCGTCGGACGCCGAGACGCGGGCGATGCTCGAGTCGCGCATCGGCGAGCTGGTGATCAAACCGCGTGGCGGGCTCGGCGGCAGTGGCGTCACGATCGGGCCACAAGCCACGCGCGACGAACTCGACACGGCTCTCGAGCGAATCGCGCGTGAACCGAACCGCTGGGTGGCCCAGGAGACGATCGCTCTCTCGACGCATCCAACCGTGGCCGAAAACTGTTGGCAGCCTCGCCACATCGATCTGCGCCCCTACGCGATTCACCTCGCCGACGGTGTGCGCACGTTGCCGGCGTGTCTCACTCGTGTCGCACTCGAGCGGGGAGGCCTGATCGTCAACAGTTCGCGCAACGGAGGAGCCAAGGACACATGGATCACGGCAGAATGACCGGGGAGTTGGAATTGATGAGTGGAAGCGACGACGACATCGCGCCGGTGATCGGGGTTTCGAGCTCCGAGATCCGGATTCCCGAGCACCTCAGGCAGATCCCCAAGGGCGAACCGCCCCACCGCGAGATCTGCCTGGGGCTGCCGTACCTACACGCGGTCGTCCAGGCCGGCGCGGTTCCGTTGATCATCGCGCCGTTGCGGCAGGACCTGATCGAGCGAATCCTCGACACGGTTGACGGCGTCTGTCTCAGCGGCGGCCCCGACATCGACCCCAAGACCTACGGTCAGCCCGCGCACGAAATGCTCGGGCCGACCGAGTACGCGACCGACACCTTCGAGATCGCGCTCGCCAAGGCCGCCGACCAGCGCGGGATACCGATCCTCGCGATCTGCCGTGGCGCCCAGGTGCTAAACGTGGCGCGCGGCGGAACGCTCTACCAGCACATCCCCGATGCGCCCGGCGCCGGGCTCGAACACCGCCAAAAGGAGCTCGGGCACACCACCACACACGACGTCGACATCGTGTCTGACAGCTTGTTGCGCGCGACGATCGGCGTCGACAGCGCCTCAGTCAACTCGTTTCATCATCAAGCGGTCGAGCGGCTCGGCGGCGGTCTGCGCGCCTCGGCCCACTCCAAGGACGGGATCATCGAGGGCGTCGAGGCCGTTGATCGCGATTTCGTGCTCGGCGTGCAGTGGCACGCCGAGAGCCTGACCGACACCCCTCAGCACGAGGCGCTGTTTCGCGGACTCGCCGACGCCGCGCTGCGTTATCGCGAGCGACGAGGCAAGCGGAGCATGAGAGCCGTATGAACCATCCGGCCGAGCCGGGCGACGTGGCGGCCTCCGCGACCGGCGCGTTAGCGAGCGCCGCCGCGCTTCCGGAGTGGTCGCGATGGCGCGGTGGCGATCACCCGGCGTGGACGATCGGAATCGAGGAGGAGGTGATGCTGCTCAACACCCAGGACCTGACCCTCGCCCAGAGCATCGACTATGTGCTGCGCACCGTATCGCCGGGCCTCGCCGAACGGCTGACCGCGGAGACCCACGGATCGGCGGTTGAGCTGGCGACCGGCATCGCCACCGTCGTCGAGCAGGCGATCGCCGACCTGACCGACGTGCGCGCACGCCTCAAGCGCGAACTCGAACCGCTGGCGCTGAAGGTCGCCAGCTCGGGCACGCACCCGCAGGCCGTTTGGTACCAAACCGTTATCTCCAGCGGCGAGCGATACCAGTCGCTCTACGGGTCGATGCGCGAGCTCGCGCGGCGCGAGCCGACCTTCGCGCTGCACGTCCACGTCGGCGTCGCCGACCCCGAGGATGCAATCCGCCTCTACAACCGCATGCGCGCCCACGTGCCGCTGCTGCTGGCGCTGTCGGCCAACTCACCGTATTGGCAGGGAC
Organism: Solirubrobacterales bacterium; assembly: GCA_049276635.1. Classification (GTDB taxonomy): domain Bacteria; phylum Actinomycetota; class Thermoleophilia; order Solirubrobacterales; family JACPNS01; genus JACPNS01. The sequence goes on from JBASWU010000069.1 coordinate 9,891, forward strand.
GCGACACCGGTTTGGCATCGGCCCGGACACCGCTCTTCCAGGCGTTCCCGCGCGTCGGGATCCCACTGAAATTCGGCGACTACTCCGAATATGTCGAGACCGTCGACCTGCTGATCCGCAGCGGCTGCTTCCCGGAGCCGACGTATCTCTGGTGGGACGTCCGCCCGCAGCCGCGTTTCGGCACGATCGAGATCCGCACGATGGACGCCCAGATCGAATCCGAAGCGACCGCCGCGCTCGTGGCGCTGGTGCAGAGCATCGCGCGACTCGAGGTCGCGGAGGGCTGGGTCGGCGAGAAACAGATTTCGGTGCAGGAGGCGCTCAACGAGAATCGCTTCCTCGGCGCGCGCGACGGCTACGACGCCGAGCTGATCGACGCCGAGTCTTCGACGCGGGTGCCGATCTCCGTGCTGCTGCCGAAGCTCATCGACGCCGCCCGGCCGCACGCGCAGGATCTCGGCTGCGAGGCCGAGCTGGATCTGCTCGCCGATCCCGGCTTTAAGACCGGCGCGCAGTCGCAGCGCGACCTGGTTCGCGCCGGCGCCAGTTTGACCGAGCTCGTCGGCGCGCTCGCTCAGCGCTTCGCTTAGACGGGTCCGCGCGAGGTCGCTCCCGATCGCTCGTCCGGCCCTCGCGGTCCGGCCGCCCCGGCGCCGAACCACTCGATGATCCCGGCGGTGACCAGATCGGGCTGCTCGTCGACGATGAAATGTCCGCACCCTTCGACGATCTCGACGCTGAAGTCGTCGGCCATACGCGAGTGATCCGCCTCAATCACCTCGCGCGTCACGACGACGTCGTCGGCGCCGAAAAGCATCCGCGTCGGGACCGTGAGCCGGCCGCGAACGTATTTCCCGGTTACGATCGGCCTCAGCTCGCGCGTCAAGAACGTGCGGTACAGATACATCGAGGCATCGGCGCGGCGCGCGTCCTCAAACTGGCCGAGAAAGTGGTCGAGCGATCCATCCGACCACGCGTCGCGGTTGTCGGTCGCGTGGACGATGCCGCGTTTGAAGCGATCGCGCCCGCCCCCCGACAGCAGCCAGCGGTTGACGCCGGGTGTCGACAACGGCAGTTGGTAGCCGAGCCTGCTCAGCGCCTTGATCTGTCGCCTCAGATCGAACCGGCCGGGATCTCCCCACGGCGGCGGGATGTTCATCGGCATGAACCGCTCAAAGCGTTGTGGCTCGCGCATCGCGACCAAGAATCCGATCCAGCCGCCCCAGTCATGCCCGGCGAGCTTGATCGGCCGGTCGATTCCGATCTGATCGATCAACGCGAGGATGTCGGTCGCGAGTTCGCGCTTGTCGTAACAGGGCCGGCCGCGGCGCGGCGCCGGAGCGTCGCTCCAGCCAAACCCGCGCAGATCGGGCGCGATCACGCGGTAGCGCTCGGCGAGCGCCGGCATCACGTTGCGCCACATCCACCAATGCTGCGGCCAGCCGTGCAGCAGCATGACCGGATCGCCCGCACCGGCCTCGGCGACGTGCAGTCCTACGCCGTTGGCGGTGACGTAGCGGTGGCTGACGCCCGGAACGTCGCGTAAACCGAGGAATGGATCGGTTGCGCCCATCGGCGCTCGAGACTACTGGATCGACGCGGCGCCGACAGACGTGACAGCGCACACACTATTCACGCACCGTGCCGATCCGCTCGGCGGCTGCGGCTGCGGCTGCGGCTGCGGCTGCGGCTGCGGCTGCGGCGATCTTCGCGACGATCGCGGACAGCTCGTCCGCGCCGCCCCTCGCATCCCGTTGGGCTTTAGCTCAGCGCAGGGAGGGTGAGCCGGCGGGATCGACGATCGCGCGCCGGTGCTCGGTCGGACGGCCGCCGTTTGCCTCAAGCCAGCCGCGGATGGCCTTC
>JBASWU010000070.1:0-9262 GCA_049276635.1 Solirubrobacterales bacterium
CTTCCGGCGGTGCCGGCCGACCCCGGCCCCACCACGGCGGCCGGCGCGACCGGAGTCGCACGGCCGCCGGTCATCACACAACCGCCACCGACGACGCCGTATGCCCCGCCCGGCGACACGGCTTCCCCCGGAACCGCTCCCGCCGTCGGAGGCCATGCGCCCGCTGCGGGGGGTCATTGACGTCCGGCGTCGAAGAACCATGTATAACTCAACCCTTAACGCTTAAGGTCAGAACCCTCAGGCTCCACTAGAGATTTCAGGAACTCTCAGGTATACATTGAGGGTTTGACGTGCAAGAATCCTTGTAAAGCTCAGTTACGGTGCTCACACGCCGTTACATTGGCGACAATGAACGACTTCGATTACACATCACAGAGCGGCGGGTCTTCCAGCCCGGACGCAGGCAGTTATCTCGCCGTCATCAAAGTGGTCGGCGTCGGCGGCGGCGGCACCAACGCGGTCAACCGCATGGTCGACGCCGGGCTCAAGGGTGTCGAATTCATCGCCGTCAACACCGACGCACAGGCGCTCCAGATGTGCGACGCCGACGTCAAGCTCAACATCGGCTCGCACCTGACCAAGGGCCTCGGCGCGGGGGCCGATCCGAGTATCGGCGCCGGCGCCGCGGCCGAAAGCCGCGACGACATCAAGGAGGCCTTGAAGGGCGCTGATCTCGTGTTCGTAACCGCCGGCGAGGGCGGCGGCACCGGCACCGGCGCGGCGCCCGTGATCGCCGAGATCGCCAAACAGGAGGTCGGGGCGTTGACGGTCGGGGTCGTCACCCGCCCGTTCAGCTTCGAGGGCTCCCAGCGGGCCCGCCAGGCCGACGAGGGAATCCACCGCCTGCGCGAGCAGGTCGACACCTTGATCGTGATCCCGAACGAGCGGCTGCTCTCGACCGTCGAGCGCCGCACGTCGATCCTCGACGCCTTCCGCGACGCCGACAACGTGCTGCGCCAGGGCGTCCAGGGCATCACCGACCTGATCACCACTCCGGGCCTGATCAACCTCGACTTCGCCGACGTTCGCACGATCATGTCCGACGCCGGATCGGCCCTGATGGGAATCGGCACCGCCAGCGGCGAGAGCCGCGCCGGCGAGTCGGCCAAAAACGCGATCAGCTCGCCGCTGCTCGAAGAAAGCGTCGAAGGCGCGACCGGCATTCTGCTCAACATCACCGGCGGCCGCGAGCTCGGGCTGTTCGAGGTCAACGAGGCCGCCGAGATCGTCAGCAGCGCCGCCGACCAGAACGCGAATATCATCTTCGGAGCCGTGATCGATGAGTCGCTCGGCGAAGAGGTGCGCGTTACGGTGATCGCCACCGGATTCGACAAGCGCAGCTCCGGACGCGCCGACTTCACCGGCGTACGTGATCGCGACCGGCGCCGCCCGCGTCGCGACGTCGGGCCGTCCGATGTCGCAGGAGCGTCGCTGGAGATCTCCGACGACGACATCGACGTTCCCGACTTTCTCCGGGACTGAGCGCCCCGGCTCCGCCCGACTAGGCTCGTCGCTCGATGAGCACGAGCGACGACACCGCGACCGAGACGCTGCGCCGCACCAGCCTCTACGACGCCCACGTCGCCGCCGGCGCCAAGATCGTCGCGTTCGCCGGCTGGGAGATGCCGGTTGTGTATCCCGACGGGATTCGCGCCGAACATCTCACCGTGCGCTCGTCGTCGGGCGTCTTCGACGTGTCGCACATGGGCCAGATCGAGACCACCGGTCCACAGGCGACGGAGTTTTTGCAGCGGCTCGTGAGCAACGACGTCACCAAGGTCGAGATCGGCGGTGCGCAGTACTCCACGCTCTGCCGTGAGGACGGTGGCGTGATTGACGACCTCTTCACCTACCGCCTCGCCGGCGAGCGCTACCTGACCGTCACCAACGCGTCCAATCACCAAACCGACTTCGAGTGGTTCGCCCAGAACAGCGGCGACTACGACGTCGATCTGGCCGATCGCGCGAACGAGTACGCGATGCTCGCGGTGCAGGGGCCGCGAGCCCGCGCCGATCTCGCCGGGCTGATCGAAGGTGAGGCGCCGCCGCGCATGACCGCCGTCGAGGCGAAGGTCGCCGGCCGCCCGGCGCTGGTCTGCGGAACCGGCTACACCGGCGAGGACGGCGTCGAGCTGCTGGTCGCCCCCGACGACGCGCCGGCGATCTGGGAGTCGCTGCTGGCCGCCGGAGTTGCGCCGATCGGACTGGCCGCGCGCGACACGCTGCGGCTCGAAGTCTGTTTTCACCTCTACGGCAACGACCTTTCGCTCGAGCGCAACCCGATCGAGGCGGGGCTGGCCTGGGCCTGCGCGCTCGGCACCGGTTTCATCGGCGCAGACGCGCTGCGCGCGGTCAAGATGGCCGGCCCGGCGCAGAAGCTGGTGGCGTTTCTGTTTACCGGACCGGGCATTCCCCGGCAGGGAAACACGGTGGTAAAGGACGGAGCCGAGATCGGCGTGGTCACCAGCGGCACACTGTCGCCGTCGCTGGGGACGGGCGCCGGCATGGCTTACGTGGACGCCACGTTCGCCGAGCCCGGCACGACGTTCGACGTCGACGTCCGCGGCAGGTTGCGGCCGGCGACCGTTCACCGCAAACCGCTTTACAAGCGGGGCTCGCCGCCGGCCGCGTAGTCGCGCGGTCGTGCCGTCGCGTGGCCAAGTAGGATGCGCGCCGACCGGACGACCGAACGTGAAAGGCGCCGACGTGGCCGACGAGCACTACCCCGATGACCTGATCTACCACCCCGAGCACGACTGGGCCCGCATCGACGGCGAGGACGCCGTCTTCGGAATCACCTGGTTCGCCCAGGACGCGCTCGGCGAGATCGTCTTCTTCGAACCGCCGGCGGTCGGCGCGACGATCACCAAGGATGCCTCTTACGGCGAGGTCGAGTCGGTCAAGGCGGTCAGCGAGATCATCGCACCGCTCTCGGGCGAGATCACCGAGGTCAACGGCGCGCTCGCCGACGCTCCAGAGACGATTAACGACGACCCGTACGCCGGCGGCTGGATGGTCAAAGTCAGGTTGACGAACCCGGGCGAGATCGACGACCTGATGGACGCCGCCGCCTACCGGCAGCACGTCGAAGTCGGCCCGTAAGTCGCGCGCGGTTTTCCATCCGCGCAGACTTCCGTGCCGATTTCCCCACCTTCTAGTCTGTATGGAGCGTCCTGGATGACGCGCCTCGGTTCCCCCAACCAGTTCCGCAGGATTTGAGTTTCTACACATCGGACACCCCCGACGACCGCAGAAAGATGCTCGACGCGATCGGCGTCGAGTCGATCGACGACCTGTTTGCCGACGTTCCGCCGGGCGTGCGCCTCGACCGCCCGCTCGACCTGCCGGCCGCCAAAACCGAGTTCGAGGTCTTCGACCAGCTCGCCGCGCTGGCAGGCAAGAACATTCACGCCGATCGCGAGATCTCCTTTCTCGGAGCGGGGATGTACGACCACTACGTCCCGGCGCTGATCGACTCGATCCTCTCGCGCAGCGAGTTCCTCACCCCGTACACCCCTTACCAGCCCGAGGTCTCGCAGGGCGGGCTGCAGGTGATGTTCGAGTACCAGACCGCGATCGCCGAGCTGACCGGTCTCGATGTCGCCAACGCGTCGGTCTACGAGGGCCCGAGCGCGATGGCCGCCGCCGCCTACCTCGCCAAGCTCGAAAACGGTCGCGACCGTTTTGTCGTCTCGGCGGCGGTTAACCCGCAGTACCGCCAGACCCTCAAGACCAATACTCGTGCCTACGGCGGCGAGGTCGTCGAGGTTCCGGCGCCCGAGGGCGTGACCGATCCGGCCGCGCTGACCGCGGCGATCGACGAGCGCACCGCCGCCGTCTTCGTGCAGAACCCGAACTTTTTCGGCAGCGTCGAAGATCTCGGCGGTCTGGTCGAAGCCGGCAAGGCGACCGGTGCCTTGTTTGTCTGCGTGGCCGATCCCTTGACGCTCGGCATTCTCGCCCCGCCGGGCGACTTCGGCGCCGACATCTGCGTCGGCGAGGGACAGACGCTCGGCAATCGCCTCGACTTCGGCGGTCCCTCATTCGGGTTTTTCGCCGCCACGCAGAGGCTGATCCGCCGCATGCCCGGGCGGATCGCCGGCGAGACCACCGACGTCGACGGCCGCCGCGGCTGGGTGCTGACGCTGCAGACGCGCGAACAGCACATTCGCCGCGAGAAGGCGACCTCCAACATCTGCACCAGCCAGGCGCTCAACGCGCTGGCCGGCGTGATCTATCTCGCCTGGCTCGGCCGCCGGGGGATCGTCGAGCTCGGCGAGCTGATGCTCAAGCGCACCGCCTACGCGCGTCAGACGCTCGCGGCGATCGACGGGGTCGAACCGCTCTTCGACCGGCCGGTCGTGCGTGAGTTCGCGGTCAAGCTTGACGCCCCGGTCGAGACGGTGCTCGATCGGCTGGCGCTTGACGGCATCAACGGCGGCTACGCGCTCGGCGCCGACTACCCCGAACACGACAACGGCCTCCTACTGGCGATCACCGAACGCCGCTCGCGCGAACAGATCGACCTGTTGGCCAAGCATCTCGGCTCGGCGGTCGCGGCCCATAAATACGCTGTCGGCGCCAGCGCATGAGCGACGCCGTCAAGACCTCGGCACCGGCGGGGGAGACTCCGATGCAGGCCGATCGCGCCGTGACGATCTACGAGAAGTCCAAGCCCGGCCGCCGCGCCGCCGTGCTACCGGCGCTCGACGTTCCCGACCGGGACGTCGCAGACCTGCTGCCGGCTTCGGCGATCCGCGGGCAGGCTCCGCGCCTGCCGGAGATCGCCGAACCGGAGATCGTGCGTCACTACAACCGGCTGTCGCGCCGTAACTTCGACCTCGACAGCGGCTTTTATCCGCTCGGCTCATGCACGATGAAACACAACCCCAAGCTGCACGAGCGGGTCGCGGCGCTGCCGGGATTCTCGCGACTGCACCCGTTGCAGTCCACCGAGCGCGCTCAGGGCGCACTCGAGCTGATGTGGAACCTCGAACGCTCGCTCTCGGAGATCTGCGGGCTGCCGCATGTCTCGCTGCAGCCGAGCGCCGGCTCGCACGGCGAGCTGACCGGCCTGCTGCTGACCAAGGCCTATCACGAGGATCGCGGCGAGACCCGTCACCAGGTGCTCGCGCCCGACACGTCGCACGGGACCAACCCGGCGACGGTGACGATGGCCGGATACGAGACCGTCAAGGTCGCCACCAACGAGCGCGGCGGCGTCGACCTCGACGACCTGCGCGCCAAGGCGACGACCGACGTCGCCTGCCTGATGCTCACCAACCCCAACACACTCGGCCTGTTCGACGAGAACATCGAGGAGATCGCGACGATCATGCACGAGGTCGGCGCCACGCTCTACTACGACGGCGCCAACCTCAACGCCGTGATGGGTATCTCGCGCCCGGGCGACATGGGCTTCGACATCGTTCACCTCAACCTGCACAAGTCGTTCACTCAGCCGCACGGCGGCGGCGGCCCCGGCAGCGGCCCGATCGCCGTCTCCGACCGCATCGCGCCCTACCTGCCGACGCCGCGCATCGTCCAGCACGAGGGTCGCTTCGGCTTCGAGCACGACGAACCCAAGTCGATCGGCCGCCTGCGCGGCTTCCAGGGCAACTTCGGCGTTTTCGTGCGCAGCTACGCGTACATTCTCTCGCTCGGCGCCGAAGGGCTCAAGGCGGCCTCCGAGACCGCCGTGCTCAACGCCAACTACCTGCTGGCGCGCGGCAAGAGCGGGCGTGTCGGCAGGTACCTGCCCGTCGAGTTCGACCGCTGCGCCAAGCACGAGTATGTGCTCAGCGCCGCGCCGGCCAAGCAGCAGCTCGGTATCCGCGCGCTGGACATCGCCAAGCGGCTGCTCGACTTCGGCTACCACCCGCCGACGATCTACTTCCCGCTGCTCGTCGACGAGGCGATGATGATCGAACCGACCGAGACCGAAACCATCGAGACGCTCGACGGCTTCGTCGACGCGCTCGAAAAGATCCTCGAAGAGGCCGAGGGCGACTCCTCGTTCGTGCAGCAGGCTCCCTACACCACGCCGGTCCGCCGCCTCGATGAGGCCGCCGCGGCCCGCAACCCCGTCGTCAAGCAGGATCTCGAGACACTGGCCTAGCCGCCAGCTCACGCGGTAGCGTTCGCCGTCACATGCGCATCTTCTCCGGCATCCAGCCCACCGGCCGCAAGCACCTCGGTAACTACATCGGCGCGATCAGCCAGTACGTCCACCTGCAGGAAGAGGGCGACCCGGCGATCTACTGCGTCGTCGACCTGCACGCGACCACGGTCTCCTACGACCCGGCCGAGCTGCGTTCGACGTTCTACGACACAACCGCGATCCTGTTGGCGTCGGGCCTCGACCCCGGGCGCTGCATGCTCTTCCGTCAGAGCGATGTGCCCGAACACACCGAGCTGACGTGGCTCCTCGCGGCCACCGCGACCGCGCACGGCGACCTCAATCGCATGACCCAGTTCAAGGAGAAATCCGAGAAACAGCGCGAACTCGTCAGTGCCGGGCTGTTTCTCTATCCGGTTCTGATGGCGGCCGACATCCTCGCCTACAAGGCAGATCTAGTGCCCGTCGGCGACGATCAGCGCCAGCACCTCGAGCTGGCGCGCGAGATCGCAAACAAGTTCAACAACCGCTTCGGCGAGACGTTCACGGTTCCAGAGTGGCGGATCCCCGAGGTCGGCGCGCGGATCATGGATCTTCAGTCGCCGGAGAACAAGATGTCGACGACCTCCGGCAGCGAGGCAGGCACCGTCTACGTGCTCGACGAGCCGAGGAAGATCGAGAAAAAATTTAAGAGTGCCGTCACCGACAGCGGTTCCGAGGTCGTGCGCTCGCCGGAAAAACCGGGAATTTCCAACTTGATCGAAATTCTCGCCGTTGTGCGCGGAGCATCGATGCAGGACATCGAAGACGAGTTCAGCGCAACGCGCTACGGCGATTTCAAGCAAGCGGTCGCCGATGCCGTCATCGAGTATCTCGCCCCTGTGCAGGACAAATACGCCGAGTTGCGTGCCGACGAGGCGGAACTGGAGCGCATCCTGGCCGCCGGCGCCGATAAAGCGCGAGCGATCGCCGGACCGATCGTCGCCGGCGCACGCGACAGAATGGGTCTTGGCCGGCCTGTAGCCTGAATTTCGTGAGCGACCTTCCATTCGCACCTGGTGGTTCCGCGCCCGAGGCCGGAGCCGGCCACGACGCCGAGCACGGCGTTCGTTGGCCTGGCGAAGCGACGCACCTCGCCGATTCGCCGGTCGGCGCGTCGCTGGACGTCGACGAGGCGATCGCCGCCGACGCGGGCGTAGTCGGCGCTCGACGCGACGCCGAACGGTCGAACGCCGATCTCGTGGCCGACAGCGGCGACCCGTCGGGTGCGGTGGTCCGCGCCGCCGGCGAGGGTACCCCGCGTTTCAGCGCGCTCGAACTCGATCTCGAGGTCTTCCACGGCCCGTTCGACCTGCTGCTGGAGCTGGTGATGCGCGAAGAGATCGACCTGCTCGAGGTCGATCTCGCGCAGATCGTCCTCGGTTATGTCGAGGTCCTCGAGGCCCGTGGTGAGATCGAGCTCGAACCGGTCACCGAATTCGTCGTGCTGGTCGCCGCGCTGCTCGAGCTCAAGAGCCGCCTGATGCTCCCGCGCGACGAGAACGAGGAGGGGCTCGATCTCGATATCGGTCCCGAGGAGGCCGCAGAAGATCTGCTCGCTCGGATGCTCGAATACCACCGCTACAACAAGCTCGCCGGCTGGCTGCGCGAGCGCTTCCATGCCGAGTCGCCGTTTCGCTATCGCAGCGCCCCGCTGCCGAAGGCGCTTCGCACCGCCTCGCTGGAAAACGTCGGCAAGGTTTACAACGCCGAGCTGCTCGCTCGCTCGATCGGCGATCTGCTCGCCGAGCCCGAGCCACTTACGACGCCGCACCTGCGCGTCAGCCGCGTCACGCTTGAGCAACGGCTCGGCCACGTTCGCGCGCTGCTTCGCCGCGCGCGCCGCTTTGATTTTGACGAGGCCGTCGCGGGCGCGGATCGTCTGACCGAGGCCTTGACTGTGTGGGCGCTGCTGGAGCTCTACAAGCTCGGCGAGGCCGACTGGGACCAGCGCGAGGCGTTCGGTCCGATCGAGGTCTTCGCCGTCGACGACCGCAAGGCCGCATGACCCAGCCCCGGCCGATCGAAGCCCGCGGGGGCGACCGGGACGACGTCCCGGCCGAAAACGTCGCGCCGGCCGAGATTCCCGCGCCGACGGCCGGCGTGCCCGACACGCGGCATCTCGCGCTCACCGCCAAAGTCGAGGCGCTGCTGTTTCTCTCGCCCGAGCCGCTGACGGTCGCCCAGCTGGTCGAGGCCTGTGAATCGAACGAGCCGCAGATCGAACAGGCACTCAGCGCGCTCGACGAGGATTGCCAAAGCGGCACCCGCGGAGTTGTGCTGCGCAAGATCTCCGGCGGCCACACGCTGGCCAGCGCCCCGGGCGCCGATGCGGCGGCGCGCCGCCTGTTCGCCAAACCGCGCACGCCGCCGCTAACCCAGGCCCAGGCCGAGTGCCTGGCGATCATCGCCTACCTGCAGCCGGTTTCGCGTCCCGAGGTCGCCCACATCCGCGGAGTCAGTTCGGAGTCGGCGCTCGCGACGCTGCTCGAGCGCGGCCTGGTCGCCGATGCCGGCCGCTCCAAGTTCGGTGCCGTGATCTTCAGGACCACCGAGCTTTTCGACCGCCTTTTCGGGCTGGACGGACTCGACCGGCTTCCCGGCATCGCCGCCTTCGATCCGAGTCCCGACGACGAGCGCGATCTGCGCGAACGTCTGCTCAAGGCCGGTGAGGCGCGCGAGGCCGCTCGGCCGCGGGCCGGTTAGAACCTCGGCGCAACACGAGGCGGCGCACGCCGTAGGCGTGGGTCGCGTCGAACGATCGTCCAAGTTACCCAGATGTGGGCATCAAAACCGGCCGCGACTCGCCGATAGAACACGTGCAGGTTTCGATATCTGGGACCGCCTCGGATGGAGTCGGGGACAATCGGACACGGATTTCGTTGAGGCCGCAGGCGCGGCTGCGAGTGATCGAGCTAGATGCCGATCATGCAAGTCGCGCCCCGGCGCCTCACCCAGTTGATCTTGGTGGGTAGCGGCAGGAATGGCGGACCCATCGCCTGAATACCGGTCGTAAGCAGAATCGCCCCCTCGGTCATGGACTAGGCCGAGGGGGCTTCTGCGTTGGCGGCCGGCGCGTCGGCCGCCTCGTGGCCGGCGGCGAGC
>JBASWU010000071.1:0-5394 GCA_049276635.1 Solirubrobacterales bacterium
GCGATCGGGACCGCATCCGGTTGCCCCGACATCGGCCGGCCGGCGGCGAGCTCCGCACTGGTCTGCTCGATCGCCTCAGATGTCTGGTCGAGCGCCTGGCAGAACGCGCTCACGACTCGCGGATCGAACTGGCGGCTGGCCTGGCGGCCGATCTCGTTGACCGCCTCGCGAAAACTCAGTGCCGGGCGGAACGGGCGCTCGGAGATCATCGCCTCGAAGGCCTGAGCGACCGCCACCAGCCGCGCGCCGACCGGAATCGCCTCGCCGGCCAGCCCGTCCGGGTAGCCGCCGCCGTCGAAGCGCTCGTGGTGATAGCGCACAATCTCGGCGACCGGGCGCAGCGTCGGGATCGAGTTGATGATGCGCTCGCCGACGATCGTGTGCGACTTGATCACATCGAACTCGTGGTCGGAAAGCTTGCCCTGCTTGTTAAGAATCGCGGCCGGGACGGCGCTGTTGCCGATATCGCGCAGTTGGAACCCGCGTGAAACCTGCTGGATCTCGGCTCCGTCGAGTCCGAGTACGCTCGCGGCGAGCTTCAACGTCTCGTTGATCAGCGCGGTGCGCGCGTCGTTCGAGGTCGCCGTCGCCTGAAGCATGTTGATCGCGGCCGCCGCCTGCTCTGGCGCAATCTCGGTCTGCTGGTACTTCTCGGTATAGAGCCGCTGGTCGGCGAGCTTCAGCAGCGCGATCGGGTCGCGGGACTCGTGCGGGATAATCACCTGACCGGACAGCCCGGTGATCTCGAACCCGTCGCCGTGCTCCCACAGCGCCTCGCGCGCGACGCGCATCACACCCTCGGCCTGGCCGGCCGGCACGTGCGCGATCACGCAGAATTCGTCGCCGCTGTGGCGGTAGGCGCTGCCGAAGCCGCTGACGACGCGGAGCAGGTTCTGGCCGAGACGCGCGAGCAGTGCGTCACCAGCGAGGTGTCCGAACTTGTCGTTGTAGGCCTTGAAGCCCTTCAGGTCAAGCAGAATCAGGGCGGCCGGGTCCTGATCGGTCGCGACTTGACAGACCGTTTTGAGGTCGTGCATCAGCGCACGGCGGTTGGGCATTCCGGTAACTGAGTCGATAAACGCCTCGGCGCGGCTGACCGCCAGCAGTTTGAGATTCTCGCGCTGCGAGAGCGCCATCTCGATGATCACGAAGACCAGCGCGCCGATCGCCGGCGCCAGCGTCTGAACACCGAATTCGTGGAACTGGGAGTAGACCACCAGAGCAACCGCCGTCGCCGCGAAAAAGACCGACGGCAGTGTCAGCCAGCGCCGGTCGACCTCGATCGCGGCGACGTGACCGTCGTCGCGTAGCGAAGCCATTGCCATCAGCAGCATCACGGCCGGCCAGGTGAGATCGATCAGCGAACCCGTCGCGTACTGGCCGGTCGCCGATTGGAACAGAAACAGCGTGTCGGCAACGGCCATCAAGACGACCGCGCCGGTCAGCCAGTTCCACGCCCGCCCGAGGCGGTCGCCGGCCACGGCGCGGGCGCCGAAAACCATCATCAGCATGACCAGGTCGGACATCGGGTACGCGAGCTGCGTCGCCAGCTGCGAGGCGCTGGCGGCGGACTCGCCGCTGAAGGATTCCAGCACCAGCGCCGCGTCGAGCGCCGCGATCGACAACGCGGCGATCACCCCCTGCAGCCAGAGGGTGCGCGGGACGTCGGACAGGCGGCGCAGGAGTGCGAACAGACCGACGAAGACCGCGGGGTAGAACATCAGGTTGAGCGCGTCGGCGATCGAGGGCATCGAGCGTTCCGCCGGGTCACCCAACACCCGCCACGAATAGAAATCGCCGCCCCACCAGAAGAGGATGCCGATCCCGATCGCCAGCCAGACCTTGCGCGAGGAGTCGGCGGTGAAGCCGCGAATCAGGCAGATCAGCGCCGGCAACAGCAGCAGAGCGCTATAGACCTCGTCGTTGAAGAACGCTTCCGTGGACCCACCGACTGACGGTGCGAGCACGTACGCAGTGAATGCCCCGAAGAGCCCGGCCGTCGCGTAGAGCAACCACTGAGCCATCGAAAGCGCGAATGATCCCTTGAATCTCATTTGCGCACCCTTTGCTTTGTGCGGGCGGCGCTCGCACGCCGCTCTATGTCGATACTGGTTGATCGGCCAGTTTCGTCGAGGTGCTTAGATGCGCGGTGGTTTTCACCAACGAATGTCCGGTGAATACTGCGCAGCGCCCCGAAAATCCGTTAGACGCCGACGCCCTCCGCGTCGAGCAATCGGGCGATCGCCGCGCGGCCGACGGCGATCTGTTCAGGCGTGGGCTCTCGTGTGCCGACGACCTTCTGCAACTCAAACCCCGGGCGCCGGAAGATCTTCGTGAAACCGGACTTCGGGTGACGCTCGGCGTAGCCGAACAGCTCGATCGACACGGCCGCGCCGGCCAACGCGACGCTGGTCTGAACGACCGCTCCTGGATTCCTGATCGTTCGGCGAACCAGCGCGTCGCCGAGGATGCCGGCGAGCATCATCGGGGCGACGAGGTGCGAGCCACAACGCTCGTGCTCTTTGGCGGCCGCTTCGACGGTCGCGGCATCGGTCGGGTCGCCGCCCAGTTCGTAGGCGGCGATCGCCTTGTGTTCGACGCCGTGGTAGGCCGCGACATCGCCGCTACGCAGCGAGACGATCGCCGGCGCCAGTCCGAGGATGGCGATCGCGGCGTCATATGTGACGCTGCTTTTCTCGCGGCGGCGCGCGAGCATGCCCAGTGCCGTGGTCGCCGCGCCGGCGGCGATCACCGAGGGATTCTCGAACGGCAACCGCGCCTGCGGCAATCTGGCGCGCACCAGCGGCACGACGACCATCGACTCGGCCAAGCGCACAACCCCGCGGATCCCCGGGATTCGTTCGACGAGGCGGCTGACGCGCGGGACCTTGCCCGACTCGACGACGATCGACCCGTGCTTGTCGCGCACCGCGGCGGACCAGTGGGTCGGACCGTAAACGAGCAACCCGTTTTCGAGCGCCATGCCGCCGAGTCGCAGACGCTCGTGCGCGCCGGGTTCGGCCCGTGGTGACGCGTCATTCGGGCCGTCTTGGCCCGGTATCGGTTCGGTGCTCATCTAACCGAGCAGCTTACGGACAACGTGAGCGAAAAACTCCGCCGCCAGTGTGAGATCGTCTACCGGGATGCGCTCGTCGGCGCCGTGGATCAACGGTTCGCTCTCGTACATGTCCATCTTCATCTGTGGGAAGAAGCCGTAGGCGACACAGTCTGGGAACGCTTCGCGGAACCAGCGCGAGTCCGTGAATCCGGGCAGCACCGACGGTACCGCCACCGCCTCGGGATCGACCGACGCGACCCATTCGTGGATCGCGTCCATCAGCGGCGTGTCGTGTGGGCTCGCGTTGCCGATCGCCGATTCGGCGAACTCCAGCTCGTAGTCGCCGTCGCCGAGCACCTCGCGGGCGCGCATCTCGGCGTGAGTGGCGTCGAAACCGGGAGGCACCCGGCAGTCGACGCGGATACGCGCACGCGCCGGAATGACGTTGACCTTCTGGCTCGCCTCGGCCATCGTCGGCGTGAGCGTGACGCCGAGCGTCGGCTCGAGAAGGATCGCCAGGCGCGGATCGGTCAGCTCGATCCGCGCGAGCAGCTCCGGTAGGTCGGCCTCCGCCGGTTCGCCACCGAACAGCGCCGCGAGGATCGCGCGCGGCTCGGGTGTCAGGTCGTAGGCCGGCCGGTTGTTCGCGAGCCGGTCGAGCAGCGGCGCCATCTTCAGTAACGCGTTGTCGCCCATCCGCGGAACGGACGCGTGCCCGGCCCTGCCGTGGGTGACGATGTCAAAGCGGCTGAAACCCTTCTCGGCGCAGCCGACACGGAAGTAGCGGCGGCCCTCGTAGACGAACATCTGCCCGCCGCCCTCGTTAATCACGATGTCGGCGCGGACTTTGTCGGCGTGTTGCCGACAGAGCCAGCGGGCGCCGTATCCGCCGCCGGCTTCCTCGTCGGCGGTGATGATCAGCTTGAGAATTCCGCTGCCCGGGCGCCAACCGGCCTGCGCGAGTTCGACGACCGCCGCGAGTTCCGCGGCGACCTGGCCCTTCATGTCCTGCGCTCCACGCCCCCAGACGCAGTCGTCACGGAGTTCGCCTGACCAAGGGTCGACCCGCCACTCGGAGGGATTGGCCAGCACCGTGTCGACGTGGCCGAGCAACGCAACCGTCGGACCGCCCCTTGCCGACGGTGAATCGGCGTTGTCGAGCGCGGCGAGCGTCGCCACGAGGTTCGGCCGGCCGGGGTCACGCGCGAGCAGTTCGACCTCGAATCCCGCCTCCTCGAGCACGCCCTTGATGAAGTGCTGCGCCTCGGCCTCGGCGCCGGGTGGGTTGACGGTGTTGAAGCGGATCAACCGCCGGAGCAGTTCGACCACGGTCGATTCGAGTTGGGCGCGGCCGGGCATCAGTTCGCCCAGCATACGGGCGCGTTGCGACGACGCCGCGTTTTGCTTTTGACCAGTTTGCGAAGTCGCGCGCCGATCGCGGTCTGCGCCTCGACGCGATCCGGTAGTTTGCCACGCGTATGCGAACGATTGACGAGATCGCCGCCGAGATCCGCCTTCACAAGAATTCGTCCTGCCGGTTCGAGCCGTGTGCGACCTGCACGAACATGGTGCCCGGCGACGGCGATCCCAACGCCGAGATTCTCTTCATCGGCGAAGCCCCGGGCAAGAACGAGGACATCAGCGGCAAACCGTTCGTCGGGCAGGCCGGCCGGCTGCTGGACCGTCTGATCCAGTCGATCGGGCTCGAGCGCGAGGATGTCTTCATCACGAACGTCGTCAAGGCGCGTCCGCCGGGCAACCGCGACCCGCTGCCGCTGGAGGTCGAGCACTGCTGGCCGTGGCTCGAAGAGCAGATCGCCGCGATCGACCCCGCGCTGATCGTCCTGCTGGGCCGCCACGCGATGAACCGCTTCCTGCCGGCGCGCAAGATCAGCCGCGATCACGGACAGGCGCGGCTGCTCAACGGGCGGGTTTACTTCCCGGTCCATCACCCGGCGGCGGCGCTCTACACAAAATCGCTCGAACAAACGCTGTTCGATGATTTCGCGAAGATTCCCGCGCTGATCAAACGCGTGCACGCGGCGACGCGCGAGGAGCTGCTGGCGCGGTCAACTCCGCATGTCGGCCAGCTGGAGATCGCCGGCGACGCGGGACCGGCGACGGCCGCGCGCGCGGCGTCCCCGGTATTCGGCGGCGATCTCGCCGCCGAGCATCAAACGCCGCAGCCGGCTCCCGGTCAGCCTGGCCTGTTCTAGGGCCTGACCGACAGTCGCACGCCCCGGGGCACACACGATCATGCCCCTCGCACCCGCACGGGCTGGTCTAATAACAACGGTGGACCAGCTCTTCGAATCACCGGCCGCGCGGTCGCCGGC
>JBASWU010000072.1:0-19721 GCA_049276635.1 Solirubrobacterales bacterium
CCTTGCGCACGCGCAGATCGAGGATCGGCATGTCGTCGACCAGTTCGCTGTCTAGCACGAGCACGGTGTCGGCCCACTCGAGATCGGGGACGCCGACGGTCATGTCGGGACGCGTCAGCGTGCGCGCGACGTCAAGTGAAAGCCTGCCCTTGCGGCGCGAGTCGAGGTGCGGCGAGCCGAGACCTTCGTGCATCAGCCGGCGCAGTATCCAACCCTCTTCGTTGGTGGTCGCGCCGCCGGCGAGCGCGGCGGTCTTCGCGCCGCTCTTCTTGAGAGCGGCGGCGGCGACCTCGAGCGCGTAGTCCCAGCGCGCCGGCAGCAGCTTGTCGCCCTGGCGCACCAGTGGCTGCGTGATCCGCTCCGCGGACTCCCAGGATTGGTAGGCAAAGCGCCCGCGGTCGCAGAGCCAGCCATCGTCGACGCCGGCGTTGTCGCGCGCGAGCGTGCGCATGACCTGCTCGTCGCGCACCGTGTAGGTGACGTTGCACTGGCTCGGGCAGATCGAGCAGATCGATCCGCCCTGTTCGATGTCCCACGGCCGCGCCTTGAAGCGGTAGGCGCGCGACGTCAGTGCGCCGACCGGGCAGAGCTCGATCACGTTGCCGGAGAACGGCGCGATGTACTGCGTGCCGTCGAAGGTGCCGACGTACGAATCGGCGCCGCGCTCGAGCAGCACCAGCTGATAGTCCTCGCTGACGTCCTGGCTGAAGCGCACGCAGCGATAACAGAGGATGCAGCGCTCGCGGTCGATCGCGATGCTCGGCGAGAGCGCGACCGGCTTTTCGAAGTGGCGTTTGGGCTCGCTGAAGCGCGACTCGCCGCGGCCCCATCCGTAAGAGATGTCTTGCAGCGGACACTCGCCGCCCTTGTCGCAGACCGGGCAGTCGAGTGGGTGGTTTGCGAGCAGAAACTCGACGACGCCGTTCTGAGCCTCGACCACGCGCGGCGAGCGGGTGATCACGCCCATGCCGTCACGTACGGGCGTGGAACAGGCGGTCTGAAGCTTTGGGATCCCCTCGATCTCGACCAGGCACATGCGGCAGGCGCCGACCGGCGGGCCGAGCTTCGGCTCGTAACAGAAGACCGGTATCTCGACGCCGCCGTACTTGGCCGCGTCGACGAGCATGACGCCTTCGGGCGCCCGCACCTCGGCGCCGTCGATCGTGAAGCTGATCGTCTTGCGGCCGGGCTCGCCGGCCGGTTTCTTCGCGTACCCCGGCGGCAGCGCGTCGACGACCGTGAACGGCGAGCGGTACTTCAGGCCGGGCTCACCGGCCGTCGCCGCGGCGGCTTCCGCGGTCGTGACGTTCTCTTCGCCGGCCCGCACGGTCACGCCCCAGCCCCCGCGAGGTTCGCGGTCAGATCCAGCGCGCCGGCGTGCGCCGTCTCGCCGAGCGGCGCGCGCTTGAGACGCTCGGCTTCGAGGTGCGCCTCGAACTCGTCGCGGAACTTGTTGACCATCGAGCTGACCGGCATCGCCATCGCGTCGCCGAGCACGCAGAGGCAGTTGCCGATGATCTGGTGCTGAACCGAGGCGATGATGTCGAGATCCATCGGCGTTGCCAGGCCGTCGCGGACGCGCTGGAGCATCTTGACCGTCCAGCTGGTGCCCTCGCGGCATGGCGTGCACTTGCCGCAGCTCTCGTGCTTGTAGAACTTCGCGGTGCGCAGCGCGACATCGACGATCGAGACCGAGTCGTCGATCACGATGATCGCGCCGGAGCCGAGCATCGATCCGGCCGAAGCCATCGTGTCGAAGTCGTAGGGCAGGTCCAGCTCGGCCGGAGTCAGCAGCGGCGCGGAAGATCCGCCGGGAAACCAGGCTTTGACCTCGCGCCCGGGCGGCGGGCCGCCGGCCAGTCCGTAGATGATCTCGCGCGCCGGCAGGCCGAGCTCGATCTCGTAATTGCCCGGCCGCTGCACGCAGCCCGACACGCTGACCAGCTTGGTGCCGGTCGACCTCTCGGTGCCGAGCTTCGCGTACCACTCGCCGCCGTTGTTGACGATATGGCTGACGTTGCAGAGCGTCTCAACGTTGTTGATCAGCGTCGGGCCCTGGAAGAGGCCGGCGTTGGCCGGGAACGGCGGCTTGAGGCGCGGATTGCCGCGCTTGCCTTCGAGACTGTCGAGCAGCGCGGTCTCCTCTCCGCAGATGTAGGCGCCGGCGCCGCGGTGAACGACCAGCGAGACGCCGAAGCCGCTGCCGAGAATGTCCTCGCCGAGGTAGCCGCGCTCGTAGGCCTGCTTGACGGCGGCCTCGAGAATGCCGGCCTGCCGCTCGTACTCGCCGCGAATGTAGACAAAGGCCTTGTTGATACCGGCGGCGAAACTGGCGAGGATCATGCCCTCGAGCAACTGATGGGGGTTCTTCTGCATCAGCTCGCGGTCCTTGAAGGTGCCCGGCTCGGACTCGTCGGCATTGCAGCAGAGGTACTTGTCCATGTCGCCCTTGGGCAGGAAACCGGCCTTCGTGCCCATCGCGAAACCGGCCCCGCCGCGGCCGCGGATCGACGACGTTTGCAGCTCGGTCAGTACGGATTCGGGCGTCATCTCGGCGAGCGCCTTCTTGAGCGCGGAATAACCGCCCCGCGCCTCGTAAACCTCGATCGTGTTGAGGCCGGGCTCGTCGATGTTGTGAAACAGCAGCTCGTCCATCACTCCGCCGTTCCCGGCGAGACGTCGTACTCGCCGACACGGCCGCCGGACTTCCAGAGCGTGCCGGCGACCGGGCGCTTGGCCAGCGCCTTCGACGGCAGGACCTCACGGCCGGCGCGGATGTCGTCAACCAATGTCTTGGCGTCGCCGACACTGAGCGGCCCGACGAAATCGCCGTCGACGCTCGCCATCGGCGCGATGTCGCAGGCGCCGAGGCACTCGAAGCTCCGCAGGTAGATGCCGTCCTCGCTGGTGCCGCCGTCGCCGGCGCCGACGGCCCTCTGCAGCGCGGCCATCACGTCGTCGGCGCCGCGCAGCATGCAGCTGATGTTGGTGCACATGTAGATCGTGTGCTCGCCGCGCGGGGTCAGCTCGAACATGTCGTAGAAGCTCGCGACCGAGACCAGGTACGCCGGTGTCACGCCGATCACGGCCGCGACCTGGCGAATCGCGTCGGGTGAGAGCCAGCCGTGCAGTTTCTGCGCGGCCATCAGGCAGGGGATCGTCGCCGACTTGCCCTCTGGGTACATCGCCATGCGCTCGACGATCCAGGACCGCAGTTCGGCCGGCACGTCGACGTCGGCGAGCTGCGGGACGCTGTCCTCGTAACGGATGCCGGCGGGCTCGCTCACCGGTCGATCCCCCCGAGGATCGGGTCGAGCATTGCCAGCGTCGCGATCAGGTCGGCGAGGTAAGTGTCCTTGACCATGTCGTTGAGCGCCTGCAGGTTGACGAACGACGGCTCGCGCATGTGCAGGCGCGCGGGCTTGGAGGAGCCGTCGCTCAGCAGAAAGCAGCCGAGCTCGCCGCGCGGCGACTCGATCGGCAGGTAGACCTCGCCGGCCGGGACGCGGATCCCCTCGGTGACGAGCTTGAAGTGATGGATCAGCGCCTCCATGCTGGTCGCCAGCTCGTGGCGCGGCGGCAACGCGACCTTGCGGTTCTCGGTGACCCACGGACCCTCGGGCAGGCCCTCGAGCGCCTGGCCGATGATCTCGCAGCTCTCGTAGATCTCGGCGAGGCGCACGCGGTAGCGGTCGTAGTTGTCGCCGACGGTGCCGACCGGAATCTTGAAGTCGAAGTCGTCGTAGGAGCTGTAGGGCGCCGCTTTGCGCAGGTCCCACGGGTTGCCGGTGGCGCGCAGCAGCGGACCGGTGACGCCGAGCTCGAGCAGGCGCTCCTCGGAGACGATCCCGATGTCCTTCATGCGCCGCAGGAAAATCTCGTTCTTGTCGAGCAGGTCGGCGAACTGGTCGGTGCGGCCCGGCATCTGCGCGATAAACCCGCGTAGCTTTTCGGTGAAGCCGAGCGGGATGTCGTCGGCGACGCCGCCGATTTGCACATAGCTCGGGTGCATGCGCTGGCCACCGCTCATCTCGAAGAGATCGAGGATGTTGTCGCGCTCACGGAAGCAGTACCAGAACATCGAGATCGCGCCGAGGTCGAGCGCGCTGGTCCCCAGCCACACCAAGTGGCTGTGGATGCGGCAGAGCTCGACGTGAATGATCCGCAGGTATTGCGCGCGTTTGGGCACCGGTTCGCCGAGCAGCCGCTCGACGGCCATGCAGTAGGCCAGCGAGTTGAAGTGGTACGAGACGTAGTCCATCCGCTCGACCAGCGGGATCACCTTCCAGTAGGACTTGTCCTCGCAGTTTTTCTCGATGCCGGTGTGCGCGTAACCGATCAGCGGCTTCGTGTCCTTGACGACCTCGCCCTCGAGCGTCGTCAGCAGGCGCAGAACGCCGTGCGTGGCCGGGTGGTGCGGGCCGATGTTGAGCGTCAGCAGCTCGGTCTCGGGCGCGAGCACCGTGTCGGCCTGGGTGGAGGTCTTGTGCGCTCGCCCCTCGGCGATCTGCGTGCCGACCGCCGCGAGCGTCAGGTCGGCTTCGCGTTCGCGGTAGCTGACGCCGAGCGGGTCTGCCGGCGCCTGTGCCGGTGGTTTGGGGTCGCTCACCGGTACCACCCCGGGCTCTCGGGCTCGTCGTGGGTGAAGATCACCGGCTCGCCGCCGAGCGGAAAGTCGCGGCGCTGGGGGAATCCCTCGTAGTCCTCGGGCATCAGGATTCGGCGCAGGTCGGGGTGGCCCTCGAAGATCACGCCGAAGAAGTCGTAGATCTCGCGCTCCTGGAAATCGGCCGTCGGGAAAAGGCCGGTGCAGGTCGCGATACGCGGGTCCTCGATCGCCAGACGGGTCTTGATTCTGAGACGCTCGACGCGGCGCATGTTGAGCAGTTCGTAGTGCACGCCCAGGCGCGGCGCCTCGGGCAGGTAGTCGCAGCCGTGAACGCTGGCTAGAAACTTGTACGCCTGGCCGGGGTCGTCACGCAGATAAGTCAGGACGGATATCACATACTGAGGCGCGACCTCGATGCAGGCCTGCTCACGGTGATAAGACACGCCGGCCACAGCGTCGGCGGCGATGTTCTCACGCAGGGCGTTGGCGATCAGTTCGAGGCCGGGCGCGTCAGGCACGCGCGTCCCCCACCGAGACCGGTGCGTCGGCGCGCCCATTGCCACCCTGAGCGCGGCGCTCGGCGATCAGCTGCTCGAGATCGACGCCGTCGGGCGCGCCGGCCGCTCCGTAGGGCCATTCTTCGGTGCCGTGGGCGGCGTAGCGCTCGCGCCAGCCCTGGTCGGGGTGACCCTTGATCTTGCGCTGAAGTTTGATCAGCCCGTGAATCACCGCCTCGGGCCGCGGCGGACAGCCGGGAATGTGCACGTCCACCGGAAGAAATTTGTCGGCACCCTGGACGATCGCGTAGTTGCTGAACACGCCGCCACTGGAGCTGCACGCGCCCATCGCGATGACCCACTTGGGCTCGAGCATCTGGTCGTAGATCCGGCGAATGACCGGCGCCATCTTGATCGAGACGCGGCCGGAGAGGATGATCAGATCGGCCTGGCGCGGAGACGCGCGAAACGCCTCGCTGCCGAAGCGGGCGATGTCGTAGCGCGCACTGACGGTCGACATCATCTCGATCGCGCAGCAGGCGAGCCCAAAGGTCATCGGGAAGATGGTCTGCGAGCGGGCCCAGTCGAGCGCGCGATCGAGCGTCGTGGCGACGACCGCTTCTTCGATCAGCTTCTCGAGATCCTCGCCTTCGAGGTCGCCACGCAACATGTCACGGGCCCGGAGCTGGCGAGCGCGAAACTCCTCCGCGGTCGTGGGCTGATCGCTGTAGAAGACATTGGGGTGCGTTTGGCCGGGTTGCGCCGGCGCGCCCTCGGTCGGCCCGCCGTTTATCTCCATTCGAGCGCCCCCCTGCGCCATGAGTAGGCAAAGCCGACCAGCAGCAGCGCCGAGAAGACGAGCGTCTCGATCAGCGCGAACCAGCCGAACGCCTCCAGCTGAATCGCGACCGGGTACAAGAACAAAACCTCGACATCGAAGAGGATGAACAACATCGCGATCAGGTAGAAGCTGACGCCGAAGCGAAACGACTCCCGGACCTCGGAGGGCAGGCCGCACTCGTAGGGGTCCCCTTTCGCTGCGTTCGGGCGGCTGGGGCCGAGCAACAGGTTTCCGAACGTGAAGAGCACCCCGACGGCGAGCCCGAGCAACAAGAAGACGAGCACTGGCACATAGTTGTTCAGCATTGGGCGACTCTCAATTGTCAGCGGGTCGAACTTCGGTCAATCTTATGACATTGTGACACTGTGTTACATAGTGCTAAAGCTTGCAAACTTCGCGGCCGGGGCGGTTGTCGCCAGCGCATAGGGTTTGTCCCGATCGCGCGATGGCCGAACTTCATCTATCCCTCGGAATCTTCGTTTTCTCGGCCAACCTGTTCGCCGGAGTCTGGGGCCTGGTCGCCTGGCTGGCGCGCCGGCCCTCGACGATCTTCTGGTACCTGCTGCGCGCCGCGCAGATCAGCGTGGTCGTTCAGGTCGTGCTTGGAGCGATCCTGCTGATGACCGGTCACGCGGCGACCGAGGACCTTCATTATCTATACGGGGTGCTGCCGCTGGTGCTAATGCTCACCACGGAGATGATGCGCGTCGGCGCGGCCCAGCGCGTGGTCGGCGAGACCGACTACGAAAAGCTGCCCGAGGCAGAGGCGCGGACCTTGGCGATGCAGATCTTTATCGCCGAGACCCGCGTGATGGCGCTCGGCTGCTTGATCATCGCGGCGCTCGCGCTGCGGGCGGGGATCACCAGCGGCGGGTTGTAGCGCGGGCGCCGGCTACGGCGTCTCGCCCAGCAACCGCGCGTACGCGCCCCGGTGGTACAGCAACGGCTCTCCGCCGTGTCCCTCGAACTCGCTCACGCCGATGATTCCGATGCGGTGATCTCCACCGGGCAGCAACTCGATCAGCGCTCCGGCGAACCACGACACGCAGCCGTCGATGACCGGGGCGCCGCCGTGTTCGTTCCAGGTGACGCCGGCGAACTTCTCGTCCTCGCTCGCCTTGCTCGCGAAAACCTTCGACAGGTCCTCCTGCCCGGCCGCCAGTACGTTCACGCCGACCCGGCCGCCGGCCCGCGCGGCCGCCAGGGTGCGCGACGTCTCGTCGAAACAGACGACCATCAGCAGCGGATCGAGTGACAGCGAGGTGATCGCGTTGGCCGTCATCCCGGTCGGGCGGCCGTCTTCGGCGAACGCCGTCACCACGCAGACCCCTGTCGCGAAGTTTCCGATCGCGTCCCGGTAGCGCCGCTTGTCGTGCTGGTCGTTCATCGCCCGCGGTGTATTAGAACAGGGCCGTCCGCCGCGATCGAAAGTCGCTCTCGCCAGTAGCGCGGCCCGTCGCGTATTATCCCCGCCCGAGATGTTCATTCCCTCGCCTCGCACACCGGTGCTCGCGGCCGCCGCGGTCGCCGCATTCTTCGTCTCGGGCTGCGGTTTCGGCAACGGCAGCGAAGGAATCTCCGTGCCCGCGAGCGACGCCACCGCCTACCGCGGGGCCGTGATCTTTGCGGAGCGCTGCTCCGGCTGCCACACGATCGCCGCCGCCGGCGCCCAGGGCTCCAAGCCCGCGGACGAGATCAACCCCAAGGACCGCACCAACGGCCCCAACTTCGACCAGCGCAAAGAGACCTACCAGGACGCGATCACGGCGATTCGCCAAGGCGGGTTCTCGGGCGCGATCATGCCGGGAAACATCGCCACCGGACAGGACGCCGAGGATGTCGCGACATTCCTCAGCGAATACTCCGGCAAGAACCCCGATTGACCGCTCGTCGCGGGGCCAAAAGGCGCGGGTCGTCACTCGGAGCCATTGGAGTCACGACGCGGCCGGTCGCGACGTCTCCGCCGGCCTGGCCGGTCTCGTCGCGCAGCTATGCCGGCCGCTGATCGCCCGAGTAGGGTCCATCAACGCCCATGCTTGATCTAAAGGCGATCCGCAACGACCCCGAACCGGCCCTGGCCGCCCTCGCCCGCCGCAAAGACGGCTCCGACGCACGCCTGCGCGAGGCACTCGAACTCGACGTTCGCCGCCGCGAGATCCTGCCGCGCAGCGAACAGCTCAGCGCCGAGCAAAACACCGCCAACGACGCGATCGCCGAGGCCAAGCGCGCCGGCGCCGGCGCCGACGAGGCGATCGCCAGGATGCGAACCGTCGCGGCCGAAAGCAAGCGGCTAAAAGAAGAACTCGCCCGAACCGAGGATCTCCTGGCCGGCGTGCTGGCCCAGGTGCCCAACCCGCCCGACGCGACGGCCGCCGACGAGGACAGCGAGATCCGCAGGTGGGGCGACCCCCTGCCCGAGGGCCGCGACCACCTTGAGCTTGCGGGCGAACTGATCGACATGGAGGCCGGGGCGCGGCTCTCGGGCTCGCGCTTCGCCTACCTCAAGGGTGATTTGGTGATGCTCGAGTTGGCGATCGTCCAGTACATGATGAACAAGCTCGGCGGGCTCGGCTTCACGCCGGTGATCCCGCCCGTGCTCGTACGCGAGCGAGCGCTTTTCGGGACCGGCTTCCTGCCGGACACCGAACAGCAGATCTACCGCCTGGCCGACGACGACCTGTACCTGACGGGGACCTCCGAGGTCGCCCTGGCCGGCCTGCACGACGGCGAGATTCTCGAAGCCGAAGACCTCCCCCTGCGATACGCGGGTTTCTCGCCGTGCTTTCGCCGCGAGGCCGGCGCCGCCGGGCGGGACACGCAAGGCATCTTTCGCGTACACCAGTTCGAGAAGGTCGAGATGTTCGTATTTACGGCCCCCGAGCACAGTGCCGAGGAACACGAGCGGATCCTCGGGATCGAGGAGTCGGTCATGCAGGATCTCGGCTTGCCGTACCGCGTGGTGAACATCGCCGTCGACGATCTCGGCGCCTCGGCGGCGAAGAAGTACGACATCGAAGCCTGGCTGCCCAGCCAACAGCAGTACCGGGAACTTACGTCGTGCTCTAACACGACCGACTACCAGGCTCGGCGCCTGAACACTCGCATCAGGTCGGCGGGCGGCGGCCCCCCGCGGACCGCCCACACCCTCAACGGGACAGCGGCAGCCCTTGGCAGGACAATAATTGCAATACTTGAAAATCATCAGGAGACCGACGGGACCGTTAAGGTGCCTGACGTATTGACCCATTTTGGGGCTCCTGCAACGATCGGAGGAACATGACCACCGTTCTCATCGCCGACGACCACCACATCGTGCGCGACGCGATCAAGTTGCGCCTACTCGAGAACGACGACATCAGCGTCATCGGAGAAGCCGCCAACGGACTCGAAGCGATCGATCTGGCCAATGCCGAGCGGCCGGATGTCGTGATCATGGATGTGGAGATGCCGGCGATCGACGGCATCGCGGCCACCAAACAGATCATCGAGCAGTCCCCGGGGACGAAGGTGATCATCTTCACCGCGCACCCACAGCCGGACCTGCTGGCGCTGGCATTGCGCGCGGGTGCGACCGGTTACGTCCTGAAGTCGTCGAGCGCGGCCGAACTGCACGAAGCGATTCACGCCGTCGCCGGCGGCGGAACCTTCGTCAACGGCGGCTTCGACGCCCCGTCACCCGGAGTCAGCAACCTCGAGTCGCTGTCCCCACGCGAGGTCGAGATTCTCCAGCTGCTGGCCGAGGGTAAGCGCGCCAAGGACATCGCCAACGAGCTCAGCCTCAGCCCGGCGACCGTCCACACGCACGTCCGCAACGCAATCTCCAAGCTCGAGGTCGACACCCGCACCCAGGCCGTCGCCCTGGCCGTGCGCTTCCGCTACCTCGTCGATGCTCCCGAGCTCGAGGATCTCGACGAGAGCACCCAGATCAACGGCGAGAGCAGCGGCGTCCTGCCCAGCGGCTGATTGCGAATCGCCCCGGCTCGCCGCCTAACTAGTCTTTCCCGCGGAGGGTTGGCAGAGCGGTTGAATGCGCTGGTCTTGAAAACCAGTAAAGGCGAAAGTCTTTCGAGGGTTCGAATCCCTCACCCTCCGTCGGTTTGACGTTATTCGAACCCCGGTCTCGGAAACGAGGGCGGGTTCGTTTTGTTTGCCGCATCACTTTCTGCCATCCATTCCATCGGAATCTCCCACGCTCCCTCCGTCGCCGGAGCTGCTGTCGATCGCGCGACGCCATGAGATTGGCGACGAGCGGTGTGACTCGCGGCCGGAGGCGCTCCCGCTTAGTCTGCTGGAGAATCCAACACAGCGGGAACGGATTTACACCACGTTGTGAGACTTCATCTCGCGCGACTGCGTCGTGAAGTCACGATCCCCGGAGATTCTGGGGGTCCGTTCGTGGCAAACGGAATGGTTTATGGGCTGTGGACAGCCTTGGCTCTAAGTCTCGGTGCTCAGAGTGTCAACGTGGGGAAGGGTCCGCGCCACACTGGGCGCGCCCGTCACTCCATAACGGTGAATTCCGCGATCATCAGCGTCGTCACAAGGACGCCGATGATCAGCGCGGCCCACACGACGAAGCTGCGCTCGCGCGCCATCAAGCTGCGCGCGGCGAGCACCAGCGCCGCGAAGCCGCTGAGCACGAAGATGACGCCGAGGGTCGCTCGCGCGACGTCCCTGATGTCGCCGACGGCGCCGGGGGCCTCGTTCTCGAACGGGTTGATGGCGATGTTCACGGCGAGGATCGCGGCGATCGCTATCAGGCACGACCGGCCGGCCCAGCGGCCGGTGCTGGTCGCGGGCCGCTGAGTGAATTCACTGGCGTGTAATTCAGGTGTTGTCATCTGATGACTGGCTCGCAGTCGAAGACCGCGCGGGCGGCGATGCCGTCGAGCTGGTGATCCTCGCACAAGTCGCGCCAAAGCTGACGCCGGCACATGCGTCCGCAAACCGCTTGTTTCGCGCGCGACGTCGCTGTATTTCGCGTCACCGGAAGCCGCCGCGTTCTCGGAATCGGGAAATGTCGTTTCCGCACTTGGTCGTAACAGCGCGTGTTCCACGCGGGAATAGCCGGCCTGCTCAGGCTGGCGGCTTATCAGTGGTCAACATTGGCGATCTACCACTTGTCTTCGCTTGCAGATTTATGCAAAATGGATCCGGAGGCAATCGACAAGAGTGTCAAGCAGCTCATCGAGAGACAGTTCGCGGGTTCGAAAACTGTCTTTCCATCGGTTTGACGTTGTTTGAATCCGAACCCCGGCTTGGCCGGCCGGCGATCGGAAAATCCTTCCACCGGTGCGCGGTCAGGCGTCGGCAGCCTTGCGGAAGTCCTTGACCATCTTGCGGCCGGCGACGCGCATCAGGCCCGGCCAGACACGCTGGAGCCACCACATCAACTTGCCGTGACCGGGAAACACGATGTACGTCTTGTTGCGGCGGACGCCGCGCAGGATGATGCGGGCGGCCTTGTCGGCCGAGACGAACATCGACCGGGGAATGTTCGCCATGACGTCGTCCTTGGCGGCGCCGACGTACTCGGTGTCCTCCCAGATATTGGTCGCCACGCCCCCGGGGCAGACCACGCTGACCTTCACCCCGAGCGCCTCACCCTCGAGCCGCATCGAGGTCGACAGCCCGACCACGCCGTGTTTGGACACGGCGTAGGGCACGGAAATCGGAAACGGAACCAGGCCGGCCACCGACGCGGTGTTGACGATGTGACCGCCGCCCTGACTCGCCATCACTCCGTATGCGGCAACGGCGCCGTTGATCACACCGTGGAGGTTGACGTCGAGCACACGGTGCCACTGCTCGGACGAGAGATCGCGCAGGTCGCCGGCGATCGCGATCCCGGCGTTGTTGAAGATGAAGTCAAGCCGCCCGTGCCGGGTGACGGCGTCGGCCACGACTCGCCGCACGGAGCCGGCGTCGGCGGTGTCGAGCACGACGGCCTCGGCCTTGCCGCCGCTCGCGGTGATGCCGTGGGCGACTTGGTCGGCGCGCTCTTGGTTGATCTCGGCGATCACCACGATCGCACCCTGACGGGCAAGCTCCTCGCTGATGGCCCGGCCCATACCGGAGCCGCCACCGGTCACGATCGCTGTCTTGTTCTGGAAGTGGCCCACGGTGCGCCGGAAGGCTATCCCAGAACGCGGCAAAGTGACCTGAGAGTCGGAAACGACCTTCGATCCGGCCACGGAGCGACGGCCGGCAAATGCGATCCAGCCGATCCGGTAACTTGGCCCCATGAGCTGGCACTCCGGGCGTCTCGCGGCGTTCGATATCGAGACGACCGGGATCGACCACGAGACCGACCGGATCGTGACCGCCGCCGTCAGCGTGGTCGGTAACGGTCTTCCGCCCGAGAGCCATAACTGGCTTGTCAATCCCGGCATCGAGATCCCGGAGGCCGCAAGCGACGTCCACGGAATCACGACCGAGCGCGCGCGGGCCGAGGGCTGCGATCCGGCCGAAGCGGTCGAAGCGATCACCTCCGAACTTGCCGCCCAGATTCTCGCCGGAACCCCGATCATCGCCTTCAACGCGCGCTTCGATCTTTCGTTTCTGGATCGGGAGGCGCGGCGGTACGAGGTCGAGCCGCTCGTCGATCGCGTCGGCGGCGCCGAGCACCTGCTGGTGGTCGATCCGCTGATCATCGACAAGCAGCTCGACCGGTTCCGGCGCGGCAAGCGAACGCTGGGCGCGGTGTGCGCGCATTACGGCGTGGCGCTCGACGATGCCCACGCCGCCGACGCCGACGCGATCGCCGCCGCGCGTGTGGCCTGGCGGCTCGCCAAAACGTTCGGCGAAGTCGGCGGAGCCGACCTCCCCACGCTTCATCAACTGCAGATCGGCTGGGCCGCCGAGCAGGCGGCCTCGCTGGAGCAGTACTTCCGCGAGCAGGGCAAGGATCAGCCGGTCGAGCCGGCTTGGCCGCTGGTTCCGTTCACGGCCACGGTCGCCTGAGCTTCAGCCACTTCGGGCGACCGGGCAGCTGACGCCGGTTCCGCCGAGTCCGCAGTAGCCGTTGGGCACCTTCGCCAGGTACTGCTGGTGGTACTCCTCGGCGTAGTAGAACTCGCCGGCGTCACGGATTTCGGACGTGATTGCGCCGAGGCCGGCCGCCCGCAGGCGCGCCTGGTAAGCCTCCGACGACGCGGTCGCGGCGGCACGCTGAGCGTCGCCGGCCACGTAGACCCCGCTGCGGTACTGCGTGCCGACGTCGTTGCCCTGGCGCATGCCCTGGGTGGGATCGTGGTTCTCCCAGAAAGTCTTGAGCAACTCGCCATAGCCGATCTCTTCCGGATCGAAGACCACCAGCACCGCCTCGGTGTGGCCGGTCAGGCCGGAGCAGACCTCGTCGTAGGTCGGATTCTCGGTGAAGCCAGCGACGTAACCGACCGCCGTCGAGTAGACACCCGGCAGCTGCCAGAACTGCTTCTCCGCGCCCCAGAAGCAGCCCATCGCGAACACGGCGGTCTCGAGGCCGGGCGGCCAGGGGCCGTGGATCGGGTTGCCGTTGACGAAGTGATGTGTACCGGAGTCGATCGCGGCGTCGCGGCCCGGCGGCGCGTCGGCGGGCGCCGGCATCTCGGGTGTCTTTCGGAAGAGCATCATCGTCCAGACAATCTAACCGGGGAGCGGAGCCCGGCGGCCGGTGGTGGCGGGCCCGGCGAGTCACGCCGATCCGCGTCGCCACTGACCATGGCCGCCCTTAGAATCGAATCGATGCCCGCCGCCGCGCCACCGGATTCGCTCGCGCCCGAGGCGCGCCTGGCGCGATACGAGCGGCTCTTCGCCGACCGCGGGTCGCCGTTTGCGTTCGTCGATCTCGACGCGATGTGGTCCAACGCCGCCGGGATGCTCGTTCGCGCCGGCGACAAACCGATTCGCGTCGCGAGCAAATCGCTGCGCTGCGCGCCGTTGTTACGCGCCGTGCTCGATCACGACGACCGCTTCCGCGGCCTGCTCACCTTCACGCTGCCGGAAACGCTCTGGCTACACGAGAAGGGCTTCGCCGATCTCGTCCTGGCCTATCCGACCGCCGACCGCGCGGCGCTCGCGCGACTCGCGGCGATCACGACCGGCGCGCCGGACACCGCGCCGGTCGTGATGGTCGACTCGGCCGCCCAGCTCGATCTGATCGAGCTCGCAGCCGGCGGCGGGCCGGCGATCCGGGTGGCGATCGAGGCCGACGCCGGCTTCTGGGCCATCGGCGGCCGTCTCAAGATCGGCGCCAAACGGTCGCCGATCCGCACCCCCGCCCAGGCCACCCAGCTCGCGCGCGAGATCGAGCGGCGCCCCGGCGTGCACCTCGCCGGACTGATGCTCTACGAAGGCCAGATCGCCGGCCTCGGCGACGACGCGCCCGGCGGGCCGGCGGCCCTGGTCAAGAACCAGGTCATCCGCCAGGTGCAGAAGGCCTCGATCGCCGAGCTCGCCGAGCGCCGCGCGTCGATCGCCGCGGCGGTCTCGCACGTGCGCCCGCTGGAGTTCGTCAACGGCGGCGGCACCGGCAGCCTGCATCTGACCGCTCGCGAGCCGGCGGTCACCGAGCTCGCGGCCGGGTCCGGGTTCTACGCCCCGACGCTCTTTGACAACTACAGCTCATTCGACCTGCGGCCGGCGGCGATCTTCGCGCTGCCGGTCGTACGCAAGCCTGCGCCGTCGATCTCGACCGCGCTGGGCGGCGGTTACCCGGCGTCCGGCGCGGGCGCCGGTGATCGCGTCCCGGCCCCCTACCTGCCGCGAGGTCTGAGGCTGGACCACTTCGAGGGTGCCGGCGAGGTGCAGACGCCGCTGCTCGGCGGCCCCGCCGGAGATCTCGCCGTCGGCGATCGCGTCTACTTTCGCCACGCGAAGGCGGGCGAGCTGTGCGAACGCTTCAACTCACTGCTGCTCATACAGGGCGACGAGATCGTCGGCGAGGCGCCGACCTATCGTGGCGAGGGGGCCTGTTTTCTATGAGAGCATCGCGAGAACTCGCCGAACACCTCGCCGAAATGCTCGCGCCCGTCGGCGGCGTCGAGCTGAAGGCGATGTTCGGCGGATTCAGCCTGCGCGCCGGCGGAGTGCCGTTCGCGATCGCGATCGACACGTTGTACCTACGCGTCGGGACGATGTCAGGAAGCGCGGCTAGTCACACGCGCCGGGGCCGCGGACCGGCCCAAGCACCCGCTCGATGTAGGCGTTCGTGAACACCGCGCCGGGATCGAGCCGCGCCCGCACCGTCTGAAAATCGTCCCAGCCCGCGTAGCGCGGCGCGAGCTTGGCCGCGGTCTGCCAGTTGATCTTGCCCCAGTGCGGGCGGCCCTCGTAATCGTCCATGATCGACTCGACGGCGCGGAAATACGGCTCGAACTCCATGCCGCGGTGCATGTGGACCGACACGTAACCGGTCTCGCGGCCGGCCGCCGCCGACAACAGACAGTCGTCGTCGGCACGCCCGACCCGCACCTCGATCGGGAAGCTGACGGGGTATCGCCGTCGCTCGGTCATCGCGAGGATCCGCTCGACCGACTCGCGCAGGTGGCGGCGCGGGACCGCGTACTCGAGCTCGTTGAACTTGACCAAACGCGGGGTGCTGAAGGCGTCGTGGCTCCGCTCAAGCCGGTGAACCGGGCCGGAGAGCTTCGCGATCGCCCGCGCGAGCGGCGGAATCGCCGGCGGAATCAGCCTGCCGATCCCGACCGCCGCCCCGAACGCGGCGTTCTCGATCACGACGTCGTTGAAAAACCTCCTTGCCGGGTGCATCGGGCGCGCGGGCTCGCCGGTTCGGTTGATCCGCTTCTGCAGGGCCGTCGTCGTGTACGGGAAGACGAAGAACTCGAAGTGATCGAACTCGGCCGCCAGCGCGTCCAGCGTCGCAAGCGTCTCGCCGAGCGGGGCCGCGATGTCGAGCCGGTCGAGCCGGAACGACGGCACGCATTGAAGCGTCAACTCGGTGACCACGCCGAGTGCGCCGAGCGATACGCGCACGGCCTTCAGCGCGATCGGGTCGGATTCGCCGATTTCGATGATCTGACCGGCCGCCGTGACGAGCTGCGCGGCCGTCACCTGCGCCGAGACGCTCAGGTGGCGCTCGCCGGTTCCATGCGTACCCGTTGCGATGGCGCCGGCGATCGACTGGGCGTCGATGTCACCGAGGCTCGGCAGCGCAAGCCCGAGCTCGTCGAGCTCGGCGCTGAGCCGGCGGATCGAGCTGCCGGCGCGCACGCGCACCAGACCGGACCCGGTGTCGGCGTCGACGATCCCCTGCTGGCGGTCGAGCGAGATCAGCGTGTGGCCGGTCCGCACGATCTCGCTGAAGCTGTGCAGGTTGCCGGCGACGCGGACCTTGCCGCCGGCCGCGACCGCACGGCCGACGGCTTCGGCCGTCTGCGCGGGGGTCGCCGGCTCGACGAGCCCGGCCGGCTTGAAGCGCTGAGTGCCCGACCAGTTCCTGACCTCTCGTGCCACGCGCGGGAGTCTACGGCCGGCCCGCTCGCTCGCTAACGTGCGGCGGCGATGTCCTCAGCCGAGCACGACCGACAGCGCCCCGCGGGGTCGCCGGCACTTCGCGGCGACGCGCAAACGGCCCTGCTGGCCGCCTACGGAATCCTCGCCTTCGCCGCCGTCGGCCGCTCGACCTATGAGCTGGTCGCGAAGTTCGGCGAGGCGCCGCTGGCCTACTCGCTCAGCAGCTTCGCCGCCCTCGTTTACTGCGTCGCCGTCTGGGGGATCGCCCGCGCCGACCGGATCGCGATCCGGGTCGCCCGCGTCTCCTGCTCGTTCGAGCTGGCCGGCGTGCTGACGATCGGCACGCTGACGGCGTTCGACGCGACCGCGTTTCCCGCCGGAACGGTCTGGACGCTCTACGGCCGCGACTACGGCTGGCTGCCGCTGGTCGTCCCGATTCTGGCGCTCTGGTGGCTATCCCGGCGGCACCCGGACCGGTAGTGCCGCCCACCGATAGAATTGCGCACTCTCCGGGAGAGGTGGCGGAGTGGCTGAACGCACTCGCCTGCTAAGCGAGTATGGGGTTTATAGCTCCATCGAGGGTTCGAATCCCTCCCTCTCCGCCAGTTTGGCGTTATTCGAACCCCGATCTGAAATAACTTCTCAGGTCGGGGTTCGTTTTGTTTGCCGCATCGCTTTCTGCCATCCGTTCGCTCGGAATCTCCCACGCTCCCCCCGTCGCCGGAGCTGCTGTCAATCGTGCGACGCCCATGAGATTGGCGGCGAGCGGTGTGACTCGCGGCCGGAGGTGCTCCCGCTTAGGCTGCTGGTGGATCCAACACAGCTGGAATGGATTTACACCACTATGTCGCTACGTGGCTGCCAATGACCAGCATGAAATACAAACGCCAACTCGGTTTCGCGGCTGTCGCATCGATTTCCGTGGCAGTACTAGTGATTGGAGTGCCTCGTGACCGATGGTTCAATCCTCATGAAGTGGACTCCGGCCCAATGATTGCGCTCCTGATCGGCCAGGTTTCAAGATACGGCAAAACGTAATGCCGTGGCCAGAAAACACGTCTGATCCCGACGGCCGCGCGACTTTGTTCCTCAAAGCGCGAAGGTGGCTCGCCATCGCTATCGCCTGCCTGACAGTTGCCCTAGCTGCATTCACGATCTTCATTGCGATTGTTATCACAAGCCTCTTCGCTCCGTCGCGCTTGGCTGGCACCTATTGCACCGGCGCGCACGCGATCGACGGCGGAACGCTTGATGTTGGCCGCGATTGTTTCGAGATCACCGATCGCCTACGTCTCGTCGGCGTTGAAGCACCCGGACTATCCCAGTGCGGCGGTGCTGCCGCCAAAATGGAACTAGAAAGGGTCGTTGGAAATCGTGAGATCTACACGCCAACTGAGGAGCTGACGCGGTTGGACAAAAGCGGGCGGGGTGTCATGACCGTTTTCGTCGGCGAGCGTTCGGAGAGAGATGTCGGCCTTTACATGATTCGCAACGGGTTCGTTCGTTCGGGTCACTACCAAGGATTGCCGAAGGGGCACCTGCGTTACTACGACCAGGCAGAGGCGCTGGCTCGACGGGACCACCGTGGGATTTGGCGCGAATGTCCGCGATGAATCATGGAATCTTGCCGGAGTCCCGCGGCCGACGGTCGGTGATGCAACCAATCCGTAAAGACGATCTTGGCGACTCGATGAAGCCCGCCCTCTCTCCAGCCGCCAAGCATAAGCACTCGAACGCAGCGCCCGCTTCGAGCTCGCGCGTGGCAACCGCCCAATGACCTGGCCCAGAACGGCACTCAACGTCGTTTTCCGGCCGTGCGTGTTTCTACTGGCGCTCTTCGCGTTGGCCCTGGCGGTCTGGACCGCTGCGAACATCTTTGAGCAGGGCAGCTGGGCGGATACCTCGCCAGGTTTCTCTTGGCTGCTGGTGTGCATTTGCGGATGTTGCATTGCCGTACTGATTGCAGCAGGAATATGGAGTGCAAAGCTTTCGAGCCTGCGAAAGATGTTGGTGCTTGGGTTCGGAGTCCTGCTCGCCGGGATCTTTTTCACGGTCGTTTACGCAGAGGCTTTTGAGTGCTGGAGGCCGTGCGGTCCGCGCAACACAGCCACGACACCGAATCTCACGGCCCCGGTAGAGCGTCTACGGGGCGACTGAAGCATGTCCGTAGACGACAAGCGCCAGGCGAGCCAAGTGGACTCCCGTCCGCGCGGCCGCCGCTTTGGCGCTAGCTCAATCGCGATCCTCGGGCTCGCTGCGATTTCGCTTGGGCTGGGAGCGCTCAACGTCGTCCAGTACGTCCACTTCCAGCGCTCGCCCGTCACGGTCTGGGAAGACTGCGACGTGCAGGCGCGCGGACGCAATCGCGACGGCTGTCTGAAAATGTGGCTGACCGGCACAGGCCCATCAGTGCCCTTCGTCGAGTGCTACGGAACCGGCGACGACATCAAACACGACCTGCGCTGCGCCACGCACGACGAGGTAGTTGCCTCCGCCTCCAGGCCGGTGCAGGTCTTGTTCGAGCCGGTCGCAACGGGCTTGGTCGTGTCGCTGTATTCAGGGGACCCGAGAGGACGGGCAAAGCCATCGCAGCGACGCCTCGCGCGGGTTTTCAAAGCGAGAGATATCAGTGGCAATGGCCGTTGGGCGCGGGGAAGCCGAAACTTTGAGTTTGACCTGCCCTCCACGCAGTCAAGGCTGAAATATGCACGAGCCGAATTTTCGAACGGGGCGCGGCAAAAGGTCGTGTTCGCATTCGCCTACCGGGTTCCCTGAGTGAGGATGAATCCAATGTTGGAAGCGCTTCTTTCGCCACTCAAGCAAGTGTGGAGGGGCAAGCGGTTCCGGACTGCGTTTTGCATGTTGGGTTCCCCTTTGATTTCGTGGAACAAATCGGCCTCGTCACGCTCCCAGAAAGAGCGGGCGAGACCAGGAGAACCGGGGCCAAAGTTCTGCAGCGGGTGGGACATGCTCCCACGCGACACCAGCAGGTCCGGAAAGGCAACGCCGGCGCGGCGCACATCGATCAACACCATGCCGTCGCAGGCGACGGGCAGGCCAACATCCTCGATCTGGACCGCGTCCGGACCGATCGGCTCGTGTATTCGCGCGGCACGCTTCCCCATCGGACGTGATCCCATGAGGAGCGGCGGTGCATCACTGGCTGACGACTGTCGTCGCCTCCCAGAGGTGGATCGTTGCGTACGAGCGCCACGGGCGCCAGCTCTCTGCCAGGGCAGTCGCTTCGACCGGCGACACGTCATGGCCAAGGCTGGCCAGGCCACGCCGCACACCGAGGTCCGACGCCAAAAAGGCGTCT
>JBASWU010000073.1:0-48054 GCA_049276635.1 Solirubrobacterales bacterium
TGTGCGAGCTCACCGCGATCGTCGCGGCGGCGTCGCGCACCCCCGCACGCGTCAGCGACGGCCGGTTCGGCAGCTCCTGCGCGTGCAGCACCAGCACATATGGCCGCCGCAGGACGCTTGCGATCACACGGGCGGCCGGAACGGCGACGACATGTCCGGCGAGGACCACGTCCGGCCGCACGATCGGCGCGACGAGCAGGGCCGCGAGGTTGAGCATCGCGACGCGGGTACGCTGGCCGAAGCGCGAAAGGCGCGGCAGCCGCAAAATCCGGCCGTCGATCGTGGCGTCGTCAAAGCGGCCGCCGGATGTGTCGAGTCCGCTCTGCTGGCTGATCGTCAGGACGGTCAGCTTGGTGTCGGTCAGCTCGCGTGCGAGCCGGCCGATCAACTGCTGGATCCCCCCGCGGCCGGGGGGAAAATCGGGTGTCAGGATCAGGACTCGCACGGGTCGGCGCCGGTCACGCCGCACACCCCGCAACCAAATCGCGGAGCTCACGCTGAAATCGAGCGATCGAGAAGCGCTTGGCGTACATTGCGATATCCGCCCCGTCGAACCGTGAAAAGTCGGTGGCGCGCAGCGCCTCGGCGAACTCTTCAACGGTTCCGGTGTCGACCAGCACCCCGGTCACGCCGTCGATAACCGTCTCCCGGGTGCCGCCGCGCGCGATTCCCACGACCGGGCGGCCGGCGGCCTGAGCCTCGACGGCGGCGATCCCGAACTCCTCGACGTTCGGCACTATCAGTGCGTCGGCGCGGGCGAAGAGGTCCGTCAGCTCGCGATCCGGTATGCGCCCGACGAACTCGGCGTGGCCGGCGTGCAGCGTTGCGAGCCGGCGGCGCTCGGGACCGTCGCCGACGACCTTGATCTGCCGCCCGGCCAGCCGAGCGGCCTCGATCGCCGTTTCGACCCGCTTATGAGCCGTGATCTCGCCGACGTAGAGCAGGTAGCCCTGCGGCCGTTGCGGCGCACCGAAGCGCTCGACGTCGACCGGGGGATGGATGACGGCGGCTTCGCGGCCGTAGCAGCCGAAGATCCGTTCGCGAGTGATCTCGGAGTTGGCGACAAAATGGGTGACGCGGTCCGTGGCCGCGAGGTCCCAGCGGCGAACGCGCCCGAGCACTCGGCGGGCCAGCGGCCGCGCTGCCGCGGGCATCTGCCGGATCGTGCGGTCACGTTCGTGCCAGACATAGCGAAACGGCGAGTGGCAGTAGGACACATGTACGGCGTCTGCGCCGGGATGAACTCCGTGCGCGAAGGCGCTGCTGCTCGAAACGACCACGTCGTGCTCACCGACCGGAAGTCGCTCGATCGCGCCGGGGAACAGTGGAAGCAGCGCGCGAAACGAGCGCTGGCCGACACCGAGTTTCTGCAGGCCGCTGGTGACCACCCGGCGACGGGCGAAGCGATCGCCCATCTGCTCGCGATCGAACAACGCCGTGTAGATCGGCGCCTCCGGCCAGCAACCGGCCATCGCCGAGAAGGTTCGTTCGGCCCCGCGCGCGGTCAGAAGATAGTCATGGACCAAGCCGATGTCGACAATCGGGCGGGGCGCCGGCGAATCGGACGACGCCCGCACCGGCACGATATCCGGCGACCGGCGGGCCGCAGCGTCGATCGCACTCACGGCGAGACCCCTGGGGGCGACCATCGATTGGCACAGATTCGGTCCATCGGGTCGATCATGGCCCGGCCGCGGCGCCACGGTGTGAACATGGCGTAACGGTTCGGAAACGATCTAGCGGCAGTCGCCGGATCGGGCGACCGCCGCTCGGTCCGAACCCGGTCGGCACTCGTTTCCGACGGTTAAAATCAACCTGTCGGAGCGTCGCCGGCGTGTCCCGGCCATGGGCGATTTGAGCCCCGGCGCGCGGGTCTCGGACTCAGGCCAGCAACCGCGGACTAAGGCTTCTTCCAACTCATCAACGAGATCGCACGCTGCGACGCGAAGCGGATGTTCTGTGGATTGTCGAACGGCGGCGGCGCGGGCAACGGCGCGTAGTCGACGCTGTAGAGGATGTTCTGGCCCGAGTAGAACGATGTGGTGATGAAGTCCTTGACCGTTCGCGCCTTCCTGCGCTCGCTGCGCGAATCGCCGTAAACATCGGCGTAGTCATCCCAGAACGCGATGTAGGTGAGCGCGCACGCCGGATACGCGCCGGGCTGGAGCAGCGCCGAGGCGGCGGTCCAATCGCCCAGCGGGTTGATGCGGCCAGAGGCGTGCAGCGGCAGGCCCGTGTACTGGGACCAGCGGCAGTTGGCGCCCATGCGACCGGTGCGAATCGAGAGCCGGTCGATCGTCGGCTCGAAGAACTGTCCCGAACCGGAGGGCGCCGCGGCCGACGCGGCCTCCAGCGGAATCCAGAAAGTCGACTTGTGGAACGAGTACCGCTTGCCGAAGGCCGGGTAGCCGGCGAACTGGGTCGGGCTTGAGTAAACGTACGCCGCGCCGGTCGGCCGGCGCGTCGGCTTCTTCTGCAACGACTCGGCGCGGGCGGTGGCGAGGTCGAGATAGGTGATCGAACCCGGCGTGTCGTAGAGCGAGTGCGCGCGATCCCAGGCCGTCCTCCCGCCGGACTGGCGGACACCGTGAGCGTTGGGCCAGGCAAGTGCCGCAAAGGCCGAATTCCAGTCGAGCCCCGGCGCGGCGGACTGCAGGAAGGCCATGAACAAGCGGGTCTGCTGTTGCCGGCGCGGCGCGACGACGCGGAGGATCGCCTGCTCTTTGCAACTCACGTCGGTGCGACCCGACGCGTTGCCGGGGATCGCCTGGATGCCGGGCAGAAACTCGCCCCACTGGTCGTGTGAGGCGTCGCCGAACCACGCGGTCGCAAGCCGCGCATTGGATACCTGAAACCGCGCGTAGGGCGCGAGATCCGGGTCGCCCGCCGGTAGCTCACAGTGCTTGGGAAAGTTCGCCGCGACGACGAGCGCGGTCTGGGCCGCCGGCACCGTGGCCAGCCGCGCGGGAGCGTGAACGCTCGCGTTGCCCTCCAGCAGCGCGCGCTCGGCCGGAGCGGGCGGATTGTCCGCGGTCTCGAAGCGCTTCGGAGTGCCGGGCCCGAACGCCCCGGGACCAAGCCGCAGGCCGCCGTCGCGGCTGTCGTGTTCGAGGTAGTCGACTCGCTGCCGCGCCCAAGGCCCGCATCCGCGCGTCCTTGTTGACGAGGTATGGGTGCGCCAGAACCAGTACCACGCCTCCTGGGCGATCGTCTGGGTCGACGTGCCCGAGCCGAGGATGTCTTTGCCCGTGCACTTGTCGCCGAGGGGATCGGCAGAAGGCGCCGCGTGACCGAGCGAACGTTGCTGCTTCTTCTTGGCCCGGTTCTTCTTGGGCTGCTTCGTCTTGGCCTTGATCTTGGCCTTGCCCTGCTGCCGCTTCTTGGCTTTGCCCTGCTGCTTCTTGGCCTTGGCCGTCGCGCCCGCGGATGACGGAATCATCGCCACTGAGGCGACGATCACTAGCAGAGCCGTGGCCAGCGCCACGAGCGGCCGGGCCGCCGTCCTTGCGAAACGTTGTCTTATCACGCTGAGCGCTCCTTGGTTTTACTAAGCCGAGAAAAGGGGGGACTCCAAGTCACGATAAGACTCGACCAAATCGGCCGGCCGGTTGTTAACAAGCGGTTTTCCGCCGGAGACAAGTTGGTGACGAGCGAGATCATCGACGCCGCCGGGCGCGCCGGGAATGCGGCCCATCTCAATCAAAAGGGGGGCCGGGCATCATGCCCGGCCCCCCTTTTTGTCGAACAATCGCGAGACTCAGCGTCTTGCGACCTGTGCGATCCTGCTTACTACTTATTCCACTGCATGCCCTGGATCGCCGCGCGGCTGGCGGTGCGCAGGTCAGTCGGGAGCGGTGTGTAGTCGTTCGCGTAGAGCAGGTTCTGCCCTGAGAACGTCGACGTGGTGATGTAGTCCTTCACCGTGCGGGCCATCGCCTGCTCGTTGCCCACGTTGCCGTAGACGTCGAAGTAGTCGTCCCAGAAACCGACGTAGGTGATCGTGCACAGCGGGTATTTGTTCAGCGCGAGCGTGCCGTTGGTCAGCGACCAGTCGCCGAAGACGTCCGGGGTGCCGCCGGCGGTCAGCGGGACGTTGGCGTACGTCACGCCGGCGCAGTTGGCGCCCTTGCGGTTGAGACGGATCGCGGCCGGGTCGTTGGTCGGCTCGGAGTAGACGCCGGAACCGGTCGGGCCACCGGCGTTCGCCTGCTCAAGCGGAATCCAGAAGAGACGCTTGTTGAATGAGTAGGTGAACGTGTAGGTGAAGTACGGCGCGACGAAGTTGCCGTCGTCGTACTTGTACTGAGCCGGGTCCAGGCCCGCGACGTTGTCGGCGACCTTCTTGAACGCGTTGTCGCGCGCCGTGGCCAGGTCGGAGTAGCCGATCGAACCGGGGGTGGCACGGACCTTGGCCGCCAGCGGGCCGTTTCCGGCCGCGCCGCCGTTGAGAACGTTGGCGGGGTTCGGCCAGGTTGTGCCGGCGAACGCGCCGGCCCAACCGGTCGCACCGTCGATACCACCGAGGAACTGCTTGAACGAGAACGTCGTGCCCGAGCTGTCAAAACGCACGACGCGCTTGATGATCTCGTCCTGGCACTGCTGGGTGGTCTTGCCGCCGGCGTTGTTCGGAATGGCCTGAATGCCCGGAAGCATCTCGCCCCACTCGTCGTTTGCCGCGTCGCCGGTCCAGGCGTTCTCGAGACGTGCGTTACTGATCTTGAACCGTGCGTAGGGAGCCAGGTCGGGATCGCCGGCCGGCAGCTCGCAGTAACGCGGGAAGTGGCTGATCACAGTGGTCGCACCGGTGGCGATCGGAGCAACGGCGAGCTTGCCCAGACCGGTCGTGCCCTGAGCGGCTTCCATCTGAGTGCGCTGAGTCGGCGTCGGCGCCTCGTCGAAGGCGGTGTAGCGGACGACCGGGTCGCGGTCAGCGGCGCCAGCGCCGAACGCGGCACGGCCGGAGCCACTGCCGAGCGGTTCATAGGTGATGGTCTGTGAGGCGGCCGGACCGCAGCCCGCGGTGCTCGGAGCCGAGGTGTTGGTCCGCCAGAACTCGATGAACGCAAGCTGAGCGGCGTTCTGGAACGAGGCTCCACGGCCAGTAATGCTGTCGCCCGTGCACTTGACGGTCCACGGGGCGGTGAATGCTGCGTTGGCGCTGGTGCTTGCGAACGACGCGACGGCGACGAGCGCGAGGGCGACCAGGAGGCCGGTGCGAACCGAAACGGTGCGCATACGATCAGTCGTAAACGACATCACTTGATTTCTCCTTGTGTGTGCGGGATGATGATTGAGAGTGCGGAAACGGCGCGAATCAGCTCGATTGATTGAGGATCCGAGCCGGGCGGTCTTTGAGCGACGGCCACCGAGTTGGCTTGTGTCTGTCGGACGGGAACCTTCGCCGAGTTGAATGTTGCCGCGCCCGTGGCCACCTGATGTGAAAAGACAGTTCGATCACGGAAACGATCTAGTGACAATGTTGTGACAGCTGCGACGCCGCGGCGCGACCGGAGTCGCAAAAGGGCCGGGCGGCATGCCCGGCCCTTTTCCCGCTGGTGACGCCTCGTGTCGCCGCAGTGATGGCCGGGCTGGCGGGTCGTTCAACCCGCGCGCGCACTCGGTGGCCGCCCCCGGCGCCCAGTAGTTACTACTTTTTCTTCTTTTTGGCGAGCTTGAAGGTGAGCTTTCTGGTCGCTTCGACGGTGGCGCCGGTGGCGCTGGTGAAGGTCACGACCAAATTGACGCCAAGCTTGCCCTTCTTTTTGAGGTACCGCTTGGCCGCGGAATTAAGCTTCAGGGCCAGGTCGACGGTTCCCGCGACCGCGGCGGTCGCGGCGGCGGTGGCGGCGGTCTGGTTCTTGAGCTTCCTGCCCTTGGGCAGCTTCGCCGTCGCCTTGGCCTTGATCGATCCGGCCAGCGAGACCTTGACCGGAATCGACGCCCTGCCCGAGGCCAGCGGCTTGATCGACAGCAGCTCAAGGGTGGCCGC
Organism: Solirubrobacterales bacterium; assembly: GCA_049276635.1. Lineage (GTDB taxonomy): Bacteria > Actinomycetota > Thermoleophilia > Solirubrobacterales > JACPNS01 > JACPNS01. The sequence continues at coordinate 5,990 of JBASWU010000073.1, forward strand.
GACGGGCGGCCTGGGAACAAACGGATTGCCGATCGCCGGCGGCGGAGCTTGGCCGGGGGGCACCACGGGCGCGTCAAGCGAAAAGATGCATGGCGCGCTTGACGTGCCCGCCTTGCGCACACACATCGCCTGGGCGACCGAGTTCTGGCCGACGAAATGCCCTGAGTTCTCTGCGCTAAACACGACCGTGTCGCCGTCGTTGTCGAGGGAAAAACTCCCTATCCCAGCCGTCGCGGTCGTGCCGGTGTGGGGCCGCCCGATCCACTCGACGCTCGCCGTCGCAAACGCCGACGGCGAGGCCGCTTCGAACAGCAGCATGGCTTTGTTAGCGCCGGTATCGGGGAACGGCAGGATCTCGTTTAACGACGGCCGCGAGCTGAAATCACGGCGGGTGGTTGTAACGACGACGCGCTTGCCGTCGCCTGACGCGGCGAGGGCGGCGAGGGTCTGATGTCCGGCGAGGCCGCGGGTTACTTCCTGCAGCCCGGCCTTGCGCGAAACTCCCGTCGTCATGTCGGAGACGAAGAGGTCCGCGATGCCCAACGGGGACGGAGAGTCGTCACCGCGCACCGACGCGTCTTCCAGGAAATACACGAACCGCCCGTCGTCACTCACCGCGGGAGCGGCGGAAGATTCTCTTCCTGGTACTTCGTCACCGAACGGACCCATGCACGCAGCTTGCGCGGGGATTGCCGGGTCTATGTCCTCGATTTCAAAGGCCAGGTTGTGGTCACAAGCGGGGTCATCGAGATCGACCCGTCCCGATACGCGACGCGTCTGCGCGGCGGCGCCGTCGGCGATCCGCCGCCACATCAGCGTGTACGTGTTGTAGGTGCCCAATTCTTGATACGGAAAGTTAATACCCTGCATTTCCGCGCGGTGGTACTTAACCTGATTACGCGCAAACATCCCGTTCCAGACGACCGTGGATCCGTCGCCGCTCAGTGACGCCTGCGGGGGCTTGCGTGTACCCGGCTCCTCGGTGCCCCCTGTATCGAAGAACTCCGGGTCCGCGAGCGGATCGCCGACCTCCTGGCTCGGCTCGGGGCCCGGTGCGGTGCCGAACAGGACGTCATAGGCCACGCTGGTCACCAGGATCGTCTCGGCGGGCTGAGCCGCCGTGTCGCGGACGAAGAGCTGACCCGGCGCGGTCGTCGTTCCGGCATCGGCGAAGAGGTCCGTAAACGCCGAGTTGGTAAAAAGCACCTTCGACCCGTCGTCGCTGATCGCCGAGCCGGAGCTTTCCGGGAGCGTCGCTCCATACGTGCACTTCTTGATGGCCGGGATCGGCGCGCCGTCGACATCGTTGTCGGTGGGAAGGCTGTAAACCGCGCCGGTCGCGCCGCCGTCGGCTGCCGAGACGAGCCGGTACGCGCCTGGCGCGCCGGCGGCGATCGACATGTCGCGGATGAATACGTCTCTAAAGTCGTTTGAGTCGCCGGCGACCAGGCCGTTCTCACCGCTTGAGAACGCGACGTACCGTCCGTTCTCGCTGATCGACGACCGGCCCAGAACGCCGCACTGCACGGGCGGAGGGCCGGGGATAGGCTGCAGGAGCTTGGCGACGACCTCGAGCGGCGCGGCGGGATCGGTCAGGCTGCGCCGGAACAGGCCTCCATAGGGGGCGTCCGGGCTCAGCGAACCCGACGTCGAAGTGAACACCGCGAACTTGCCGTCGCCGGAGACCGCTGGGAATTGAACCGCGTCGCTGGACTGACTCCCGCTCCCGCCGGTGCCGGAGACCAGCGAAGCGCCAGCCGGCCAGGTGAACGCCGCGGCTGGGCCGGCCGCCGCCGACAGCAGCGCGAAGGCCGCGCCCGCGACCAGAACGAGCATGGTTGACGAGCGGCGAAGTCGGGTGGAGAGCGGTGTGTTCATGGCGCGTGATCGGAATCCTTGTTCTTTGGTCGTGACCGCCATAGCCGGAGAACCGGCGCGCGGGCGCGGAGATGGGTCGTGTCGCCCGACAGTGTCTCGCGCCGCGGGCGTTTTACGGTGAAGAAACGGTGTGCAATTGGTGACAAATTGGAGAATGCCGGCCGGCGGCGGGCCGGCTCTGCGCGCGGACCTGGGCTCGCGCGCGGCGATCTAGCCGAGCCGCGCCGCGAGCCGCTTTGGATCTAGAGGCGAATCCACCGGCGCACCCTGCGAACGTTGCCGGCGCGATCGCGGGCGATGATCGAGATCCGGACGCGCCCGCCCCGCTTGTAGCGGTATGTCTTGGTCGAAGCCACGCGAGAGCGCCTGCCGTCGCCCCAGCGAACCAGCGTGCGCCGCGACACACCGGCGGCGCGCAGTCGCCGCCCGTCGCGAATAACGACGCGAACCTTGCGGCGGCCGGCCTTTTTGACCAGCACCTTCGGTGCACGGCGGTCGAGCCTGAGGATGACCGGGGCGCCGGCGAACGGCTGGCCGAAGCGATCGGTCGCGGTGACCGCCACACGATGGCGCCCGTCCTTGACGCGACGGCTCAGCGTCAGGGAGTCGGCGGTCGTGTTGCCGGCGAGCCGGCCGTCGACCCTGACCTCGTAACTGGCGCCGCCGATCGCGTCGAATGACGGCTCCCACTGGATCCGGGGACGCTTGACTTTGAGCCAGTCGTCGCTTTCGAACACGACGAATCGATCCGGCGGGGAATCCACCGTGCTGACCACGATCGACGATTCGCCGCCGGCGAGTTGCCGCAGCGCGATCAGCGCGTCGCCGGACTGGTTGCCGGCGACCTTGAGTTCACCGACCGCGCCCCCGGTGGGCGCCGCCAGTTCGGCCGCGGCCGTCGTCGAACCCGAGGCATCTCTGACCCGGATCGACGCGCTTTGCGAACTGCCACTGCCGGCGGCCCAAGCGAGCGTCCTGGTCTCGTCGGCGGCGAGGGCAAGTCCGAATGCCGATGACGGACCGGCCGGCGCCGCCGGGCCGTGCGGGGTGGCCTGCACTGGATCGGACACGTCGCTACCGAAGGCCTCGTGGGCTTCGCCGTCGAAACCGTAGAGCGAGACGAATCGCTGTGCGGGGGTGACCCCGACCACCGGGTCGAGCGGAGCCTGCCCTGAACCCGTCGGCGCGAGATCGGCCGGCCGAGCGCCGAGCACGGCTCCCGCCCCGAGGGTGAAGACGTCCGGCAGGAGGTTCACGAAGATCCGGCTGCGATCGAGCCCGGAGGGATTGCCCGGCGCCTGCCGGAAAGCGACGGCGGCGTTTCCGAATATCCCGACGTCGAGTGAGATGCGGTCCGCCTCGCCGCGCAGCGGCTGACCTGCGTACTCGGTCGGGCTGGCAAGCAGAGCGAGTCCTGGCGAGTTGCCGAACAGCCTGCGCAGCCAGACGCGGGCGATGAACTCGTCGTCGGGCTCCTGAAAGGCGATCACGCCGTTGCCGCCGCGCTCGATCCCGATTCGCGGGGCGTTGTCGGGCGACGGAAGGACCACCGGCGTCGCCGGGTTGCGGTTGAGATCCTGATCGACGCTTGACCACGTCCATCCATTGAATCGCGCGACTCGGAGCCGCGCGATCGCGTACCCGACCGGAGTCAAGCTCGATCCCCCATCGCCGCCGATCTCCTCGACGACGCGGTAGGCGACCAGGGCCTGGCCGCCGCGGTTCATCGCGATGTCGGGCGTCACATACCACTGCGGCCCGACGTCGAGGTCGATCGGGACCGGGGGCTCGAACGCCGTCGCGCCGGGGTCGACCGTGGCGGAGTGCAGCTCGTCGCGCCTGAGCCCGTCGACGACAGGTCCCTGCTGGATCCAGACGACGACGACTCGTCCGCCATCGCCCGCGGCGATGCGCGGCGAGAACGAGTCGAACTCCTGGCCGACATCGACGCGCTGCGGCGTAGCCCAATTCCCGTCGCGGTACAGCGCCGCGTAGATGTGCTGCCGATCGCCGAGCTTTCGCACGTAGACCACACCGCCGCTGCCGTCGTCGGACATCGCGACGTCTCCGAGCTCTAGAACTTCGGCGGCCGGGCCGTCGATCGGGGCTCCCGGGAGAATCGCGGCTCCGGCGACGGCCGCTTGACTCGGCAGCCAAACCGCGGCCAGCGCGAGCGCGACGATCAACGTGCGCAGGCCGGCCCGTGCGCCGCCGCGCCACGAACGTTTGGGCCAAAGCGGATTGGTCGAGGCGGTGTTCATCGCATCCCCCCGGCTAGTCCTCGACCTTGCGCTGGCTGCGCGCCTGCGATTGCGAGAACGCACACCGGAATCGCTCAGCCTGGCCGACCGGCTTGGCGCCGGCAAAGCCGCCTGCGTTGCGATTGTCGTAGACGGTCACGTACTGAAGCGTCTCCGGCTGAGGGTTGGCCGCCAGCGGCACCGGGTCGGGTTCGCCCTGGGTCGAGTCGCCGCGCGACCCCGCCGTCACTCCCTGCGTTCCCGCCGCCGCCGATCCGGCCGCGGTCGTCACCAGCGTCGAGGTCATCTCTCGCCGGTCCTTTAGTCCATCGCTTGGGTCTTCATCGATCGACGCCGTCGTCGGGCTGTCGTCGATCGTCGAAGCGATCTTGATGCGGTCGGCCGCGCCGATCAGCTCACCGGCGCTCGGGACCCATCCCCCGATCGACGCGCACTTCTTCGTCGCGAAGAAGAAATTGTTCTTGCCTTCATCCTCGGCGAGCAGCGCGAACGGCGAAGCCTGAAGGCAGTAAGTGCCCATGTCGACCGAATCCGCGGCGCAGCCGTCGTTTAGGGCCGAAAGCCGCTTTCCGCCGAGACGATCGGCATTGCGAGCAGACCTGACTTTGGGGATCACGCTGGCCGGGAATTTCTTCTTCTTGTTGAGCGCCAGTACTCCGTAAGGCCGTGGCTTCAAGCTCGGCGACTTCGGCGAGACCGCCTCGGCCACGCCGGCCGTCGCGACGACCAGCGCCAGGATCGAGACGATCACGCCGGCGGGACCGGAGCTCTTGATCAAACGGGAACACGTAGACCTCATCGCGGCCTCCTAAGTTGGTGATTGTCGGTTGGAACTGGCGAGCAAAGCGGGTACCGGCCTGGTTCTCGAGCCGCCGCGCCGCCTGCCGGTGCCGGCCGCGGCCGCCATCGCGACCAGCAGCGCGATCCCGGCCAGCGAGTAGACGGCGTTGGGCGGTTGGGCGGAGTCGTAGCGAGCGAAGGCCTGCGAATCCTCGGTTGCCGCCTCTTCTTCGCGCTTCTCCTCGTAGACCCGCGCCATACCCCCGGTCGGCGGAATCGGGCGAGCGAGCGATGGCGCCGGCGGCGGCGTGATCACCGGGACGGCGACCGGCGGCTCGGGCGTGACGAGGAAGATTTCGGCCTCGGGGCGCGGCGATGTCGGTCGCGGCGCCGGTAGTTGCTGCGGCACCGGCGGCAGCGCCAGCGCCAGCGGCGGGTTCGAAGGCGGCGGTGGCGGTGGCGGTGGGATCGATCCCTTCGGCTGTGCCGCCGGAAAGCGCCTCGGGTCCAGCGGTCGCGTGCCGCATGGCTGCCGGGCCGTTCCGGGCTGGACGGTGATCTGGCGAGAATAGGTGAACCCACCGCTGACGACGCTGACGACGGTTGTACCGGCGTTAAAGGCGCAAAGCAGGCCCGAGCGGCTACTCGAGATCGCCTTTCCGGCCTGGTTCAGCAGCGGCTTCCTGAGGTTGTTCGATACCGGATCGACCGCTACGAAGTCGGCAATGTCGGGATCCGCGGAGCGGAACTCGTACTCGGGCTCGACATATGACTGACAGGCGCTGACAACGCACTTTTCGGTCGGGTAGGTCGTGTATGGATCGGACCCGCTCGGGCTCGGATCGTCACCCGGACCCCAGCGGTCGCCGGCGACCGGGCGGCGGCCCAGCCCGGAGAAAAGCGCTGGGGTACTGCGTCGCAGCAGGGTTCCATCGATCGCCTCGAGGTTCAGGCTCTCGATCAACGGGATCATGCGCACCGTCACCGGAGCGCGGTTGGTTCGCGGATCGCGCGCGGCCACATCGACCTGCGCCAGCAGCATCCCGGTCTTGCCGAAGTATGCGTCGGGGGTGGTCGTGGTGCCCGATACCTCGGCGCGGTAACCGAGCGTTCCAGTGCCGAACGACGGGATCGGATTGGGGCTGCCGTCGGCCGGAATCGCGTAGTAGCGATTCTCCTCGGGCCGCTCGAAGAAGTAGGCCGAGGCGCCCTCGTCTCGCATCATCGACGCGACCCGATATGCCTCGTCTGGGTCCTCGCTGTCGTTCGCCGCGTTGAGACTCGGGCGGAACGTCGAGTTGAGATCGCGGCTGCCGACGACGATCGCCGCCGTCCGATCGGCCTTCGCCGCCCGCAGCTCGCCGCGCAGCCAGTTCTCCTGGCCACCTGTCGCCGCGACCGGCGGGACCTGGTACGGGTCGCTCGCTCGCAGCGAGCCGCGCGAGTTATCGATCACGATCACGCGGATCGTGCCGTTTGTCCCGCGTGAATCGAACGAGTAGTGGGTGCGGGTCTGGCCGCCGGCGGTGGTGCGCGGGCTGATCGAGGGGTCGGCCGGCCCGTCGCCGAAGGGCGCGTCGAAGCCGGCGAAGGCCGCACGGAAGTTTGCCGGGTTGCCGCCCGCCGAATCCGCCGCCGAAACGGCCGCGTAGGTCGGCAGGCCGGGCCGGGACCCGAGCAGTTCGGCGTAGCGCGATGCCTCGGCGCGAGTGAGCGGGCTCCCGCCGTCGGGCATTCTGCCTCCGGTGTACATGAAAAAGCGCGGCCCGTTGAGCTGGTTCGACATCTGTTCGGTGATCGCCAGCGCCGAGGGCAGCTGACGGTCGGGGGCGATTCCGACGTTGGCGAAGGACGAACACCTGGGATTGGCGCAGGCGGCGTGACCGCCGACCATGAAGTTCACCGTGGTCAGACTCTGGGCGATCGGGGTCGGTGTCGCCGCCCCGAATCCGGGGGCCTGCGGAGCCTGGGAGTACCGCGAAACGGAGGCGGTTTGGACCCGGGCCGGCGGTGTCTCGTCCAGACGGCCGGTTCCCTGGGAGTCGCGGGTGCCGATGACGCCGCCGACCAGCCAGCCCTCGCCGTCTTCGCCGACGAGCAGGCCGAGCACCGGGTCCGGCTTGGCCGGTTTGTCGAGATCCCGCAGGCCGGCCGCGTCGAACGACTCGCCCTGCTCGTCGGTCCAGCCGTGCGCCGACTCGCGAAGCAGGAACCCCTCGGACGGCATTGCCAGCGGCTCGAGTTGCGGCAGTGGCTGAGCTGGGAGGATCTCGATGCCGGCTTCGTTTCGGGGATAGTTGAATCGCGACACCGTGATCACCGAGCGCAGACTGCCCCCGTCGCGGATCAACGCCGAATCGGTGATCGAGAGCTCCGGGAGCGGCTGAGGCAGTGGCTCCCATTTGGCACCCGCCGATTCGCGCCGAAACGCCAGCCCGCCCATACCGGCGACCATCGCCGCCCCGTCCGGGAGGCCGGCGACGGTGAGGATGAACGGCGCGATGGTAGGTCCGTTGGCGCCGGTTCGCTTGCGGTATCGAGCGATCAGCGCGCTGAGCTCGCCGTCGGTCTCCCAGACTCCCGACGCGCGGCGCACCAACACGTCGTCGCCGGCGGCGACGATCGCCTCGGCGCCCGAGTAGGCGATCTGGCGAAAGTCCGCTCTCGCGAACTTCGCGGGCAGCTCTCCGGGCCGGCAGGCCGAACCGCAGACCGGAACCGGAGTCCACGACTTTCCGTACTCGAGCAGCAGACCTTCGCGGCCGACCGCGAATCCCTCGGACGGCTCTCCGGGCCGAAACGCGACATCCATCAGGTGAGTTTCGAGCCCGGGCGGCGCCCCTGGGTCGCGCTCCCATAAACCGGTATCGCCGCGCCAGAGCCACATCTGCCCGTCTGATCCGACCGCGTGGGCGCGCTGAGGCTCCGGCCAGGCGACGCCGCGCAGGTCGGGGCGGCGAACCCGGCCCGAGGAGGACTGCAGAAACTCGGTCACCCAGCCGGTGCCGGGGATGAAACGGGCCACACCGCCCTTGTCGCCGACGGCCAGTGCGCCCGACCGCATGCCGGCGACGGGCTTGCCGGGTTCGCCGGTGACATCCTGCAACGGGTAGCGCACGCCGACCGACCACGCTGACTGGCGCTTGGCCGGCGCGTTCGATTGAAGCCTGACGTGCGAGGTGAGCCAGCCCGCCGAGTCGGTGGCCAGCGCCGAGTCGACCTTGTTGTTCGTGCCGGCGCCGGGGAGCCGGGCGAACCTGTCGCCGATCAGCTTCAGGTACGTCCCGAAATTGGTATCGGCAGTGGTGCCGGGATCAAGCGGATTGGTGACCACCCTCGTACCGAAGCCCGGACCGGGCCAAGCGGTGCTGCGGTAGCCGAGTTTCACCGAAAACGCGGCGCCGAGCTCGTGGTCGCAAACCGGGGCTTGATCGGCCGCGGCGTCGCACCAGGTGCCGGTGACGCGGCCGGCCGAGCGGTCCAAAAACGCCGTGAAATTGCTTGTCCCCCCCGCCCGGTCGAAGCGCCCGTCGATCCACAGCCCATCGGCTGTAACCGTCAGGGGATCGACGCCGTCGCGCGCCGAACTGGTCAGCACCGAGGTGTTGGTGATCCCCGCCGAAGCGGTGGACGCGGCGGAGATCAGCGAATTACCGAGTGCCTGCTCACGCCATCGGGGCGACCCGCCGGCCACGGATCGCCGGTACAACGTGACGCCGCGCTCAAGGTCGTCGGAGACGTCGGCGAGCAGCCACGCGTTTTCCGCGTCGGTCGCGCCGATCGCGAGAATCTCGAACTCGGAGGAACCCTCCGGGTAGTCGATCGGCTCGTTCGCCCATACCGCGCCGTTGAAGAACAGCACGCCCTCGGCGGCGGAGCCCTGGGCTGCGGCAAACACACCGGTCTTGAGTGCACCCGCGGCTTCAACTTCGATCGCCGCCGCCGCCCCGGCGGCGGAGCCACCGCCGACGAGCCGGTACTCGGCCGGGGGCGCAAAGGCCGCGTAGCGTCCCGCCGGTCCGGGATCGCGAATCAGAGCGACCGGCTTTGCGCCGATCGTGCCGAGCAGCGCGCCCCCGCCGCGAGCGGTCACCGACGCCGAGGAACGGATCGGCGAGAAGCTTTCGATCTGCTGTCCGGCTTTGGGATCCCCGGCCGCGTATATCGGCGTCTCGTAGATCTGCCAACCGGTCGCGTCGGTGTGCCGGAGAAATGCCGGCTGCGGCGACTGGGCCGAGCTGGATACGTCGTCGGGGGCAAACTCGAGTTGACGCGATCCAACCCGCGGCGGCGGGGTCGAGGCGGGGAGGTTCTGAAACGCCCATGCCTCGCCCGGCTCGCCGGCGGTCGCGGCCCCGAGCAGAGCGACACCCGGAGCCGAGGCCGGGCTTAGCGTGGGTACGGCCAGCACGCCTGCCGACTCGCCGGCACCTACACCGGTGCCGGCAACCAGGAGTGCGAGCGCGAGCGCGAGCAGCGAGATCGATGCGCCGGCGCACGCGCCGACGGCCGCAGTCGATCGCGGCCGGAATCGAACGGAGCGCCTCATCGAATGCACGGCGTGAATTTGATGACCGGCGGCACACACGCGGCCGAAACCTGCGTGGTGTTGTCGACCCCTGCGTCTGGAACCGTGACCGTCTCGTCGTCGTCCGCCGGTTTGTCGCCGGGCTCGGTCACCTTCATCGAGAGCCGGGTCGGCCAGCGCTTGGGGTTGAGACGAAGCCGAACGCGGCGCCGGCCGGGCTTGAGCAGCCTCGTTTTGGCCGACGCGACGACCCGTCCTTTGCGACGGGCGACCACCCGGAGCCGTGCGGGACGAATCACCCGAAAACTCAGCGTGAGCACCCGTCCCTTGAGCTTGCTCTTGACCGAACGCACGGCGGGCTTCAGGCGCTTGCCTTTCGGCGGCGGTAGCGCCTGATCGTCGGCCGCGGGCGGTGGCGCGAACAGCAGCGAGTCGTCGATCGGCGCCGAGTCGCTGATCGCCTGCTCGGCCACCTCGTTCGGCCGGAAAGTGACCATGGCGTTCATCGCGGTGTCGGCGGTCAGCGGAAACGCGGGATCGCTGTAGTGATACATCCAGCCGGCGCTGCTCGCCATCCAGCACTCGTTGATCGCGGCACACTCGATGCGGGCGGCGCCGGTCCCTTGGGCCCAGTCCTCGAACTCCTCCGGTGGAACCCGGGTGATCCGAGCCACGGGATCGGCCGCGCCGGGATCGATCGAGACCACGAACGGCGAGCCGTCCGGGGTTTCCACGGTTGCGAACGCGCGATCTGTACCGGGAATGCCCGCCACATCGCTGAAGTTGGAGCCCGGCTCGGCGATCCCCGGCGGCATTTCGATCTTGCGCCACGGCTGGGCGTCCGTCCGAAACGCGACGAACGGTCCGCGGTCGGCCGGCTCGCTCGGCGAACCATTGGGTCCGGAGGTCGCCGCGCCGCCGACGGCCCATGTCGTCGGCGAGCCGCCGGGCGGTCCGGCCGCGGCGTCGAGTGCGCGAAGCTCGGTCTCCTCGACCGGCGATCCGGACTCGGCCGCGGCAGAGAATTGAACGGGCGAAAACGCGGCCGGCCCCGCGGCGACCGCGGGGTCGATCTCCTGAAGCATGCGATACGGCGGGATTGGATTGAGCGCGCTGTCTAACGGCGCACCTACGCGGGGCCCAGCGAACAACGCCTCGGTAAACCGCGTGCCGGAGAACACGATGTCCGACACCCCGCGCCGCGCGGGTGCGTAGATCGTCTTCAACTCGGTTCCATCCCAGTAGAGGTGAAACGATCCGATTCGGCCTCCTTCGGGGCTGGAGCCGGCCTCGCCGCCGAACCAGCAGCTCTCCGGGGAGCTGCACGCACCACTGGTCATCCGGCGGAACGGGTCGGGCGACGTGTCGAGCGCGCCTCGCTTCGTGCTGTAGGACCCGACGACTTGACCTCCGCTGAAGCGGCAAAGCGCAACGCCGACACTCCGGAAGTCCTGACTGGGGTGGGTGATCGTCCAGAACTCGGTCGGCCCCGCCCAGACGACCGCGCCGTAGTCAGGGTCATTGCCCTGTCCGCACACGGTCGCGTACTGGCGCCACGCCTCGCCGTTGAACAAGTACAGCCCGTTGGCGACCTGCGAGTTGCCCCCCGAGGCCAGGATGCATCGATTCGGCTGCCAGCACTGCAGGTCTGAAGGCGCGCCGAGCGGAAACTCGAATCCGCCGACGCCGCCGACGCCGCCGTATCTCGGCAGCGGAACCTTCTGCCAGCTAGCCGCGCCTTGAGCGATCGCCGGCGCCGCCAGCACTACAGCGAACGCGACGAGAGTGACGAGCCATCGGCGGTTAGAACGCTTCGCCATGGGGATAGCGACCGGGCTTTCCCTGCGGACCGCGGTCGGTGACCGGGAGCTCATCGATTGACACGGGCTGAACCGTTGACAGTACGGCGTCGAGCGCGACACCGGCGAGCGTCTCGTGCTCGAGCAGTGAGGACGCCACCTCGGTGACCGAGTCCCAGTTGTGGCGCAGGATCAGCGCCGCGCGCTCTTCCGCGTCGCTGGCCAACCGCTCGACTTCGCGGTCGATCAAGTCGAGTGTCGACGGACCGACCGATCCGAGTTCCTGGAGCGAAGCGCCGAGGAAGACCTCGCTGGACTGTTCACCGACGGTCATCGGCCCGAGCGACTCGGACATGCCGAACGACGTGACCATGCGACGGGCGAGCTTGGTCGCCGCGTGAAGATCGTCGCCGACGCCCGATGAGATATGGCCAAAGGCGGCACGTTCGCCGGCGACGCCGGCCATCAACAGGCAGAGCTGCCGGTGCATGTCGGGCTCCTGCATGATGAACTGGTCTTTGTCGGTCAGCATCTCGGCCGCGGTACCCATCTGGCGGCCGCGCGAGACGATCGAGACCTTCTGGGCGGCGATCGTGGCTCCCGTGGCGCGAGTGACGACGGCGTGGGCGGCCTCGTGGATGGCGACGACCCAACGCTCGTGGTCGGTCATCAAGTGGTGGGTTTTGCTGGCCGGTCCGGCGACGACGCGGTCGATCGCCTCGATCAGCGTGGCCTGCGTGATCTCGGGCAAGCCGTGGCGCACGGTCAGCAGCGACGACTCGTTGACGACGTTCGCGAGCTCGGCCCCGGAGAAACCGGGCGTAAGCCGGGCTACGTCCTCGAGATTTACATCCGACGCGAACGGCTTGCTGCGCGCATGCAGCTGGAGAATCTCGTGACGGCCGTGGACGTCGGGCACGTCGATCGTGATCTGGCGGTCGAAACGGCCGGGGCGCAACAGCGCGGGATCGAGGATGTCGGGGCGGTTGGTCGCGCCCATCACCACGAGGCCAAGACCGCCGTCGAAGCCGTCCATCTCGACGAGCATCTGGTTGAGCGTCTGCTCGCGCTCGTCGTTGCCCTGTCCGACACCGGCTCCACGCTTGCGGCCGGCGGCGTCGAGCTCGTCGATGAAGATGATCGCCGGTGCGGCCTTGCGCGCCTTGCGGAAGAGGTCGCGCACGCGGGCGGCGCCGACGCCGACCAGCGACTCGACGAAGTCCGAGCCCGAGAGCGAGAAAAAAGTAGCGTCCGCCTCGCCGGCGGTTGCCTTGGCCAGCAGTGTCTTGCCGGTGCCCGGCGGTCCGACCAGCAAAACACCTCGTGGCGGGCTGGCGCCGACTCGCTCGTATTTGCCGGGATCGGCGAGGAAATCCCGGATCTCGCGCAACTCGGCCGTCGCTTCTCCGGCGCCTGCGACGTCGTTGAAGGTGATCCGCGATCCGGACTTCTTGCGCTTGCGACCCTTGCCGGCGAACGTGGAGAAGGCGGCGAATCCGTCGGCTCCGCCGGTCTGCTGGAGGCGGGAGAAATATGCGAACAACGTGACGAGCAACAGGATCGGCAGCAGGAACTGAACGATGATCTGCTTCTCGCCCTTGTAGGGCTGCTGGTCGATGGTGTAGGGAATCTCCGACCGATCGAACTTCTTGATCAGCGCCGCAGTCTGGGCGCCGGCGGCCGGATAGGCCGTCCAGAGCGTCTCGCCGTTCTCGGTCTCGACGATCGCACGGGCGTCGTGGTCGAGCAGTACGGCGCGCGTGATCAGCTTGTCGTCGGCCAGCTGCTGGACTTGGGACAACGGCGCGGCGCGGCCGGCCGACGACGGCTGAATGTCATCTAGAACACTGAAGAAAGTAACGGCAAGCAGAATCGAACCGACCAGCAGCGCCGTCGAGATCATGTCCTTGGTCAGCAGCTTGGCGATCGCCTTGAAGAATGACGAGACCGCCGACTCGCCGGCCATCTGCTTCTTCATGCTCTTGCCCGCGGGCTTGCGCGGGGGAGGCTTGTTCGGTCGCTGGCGCATGGGTGCGCCAGGCGGCGGACCCATCGGATCCGGCGCTGGCGGAGTCGTGTCGTTCATGACGCATTACCGCTTCGCGGCGAGATCGTGGGGAGCGTGTTCAAAGTGAAACGGTTAGTGCCTCGAAGTTGGACCGATGAGAGAATTGAGCGTGAGCTTGGGCATGCGATCGAGCGGACTCGTCCGTAGATCCATACGGGAGGGATTATTGGCGCACCCGCCCGCCCACTCGTGAAGAACATGTGTAAAAGTGGAAACAATCCCTCAAACGGGGAGAACATCGCCGCGGCTACGCGTCGGGGCCGCTGTCGCCAGCGGCCCCGGGTGGGAGCGGTTCAGGCCGTCCGCCGGCCGGCATGCCGGCGCTCAAAGCCGTCGGCCTGCAGCTGAAGTGCGGGTGCGAACGGAACGACGGCTACCACACCGTCTTCGGGATCTGCCGCTGCACGAACCGCCGCACCTGCTCGTGCCCGGCCGCATTCGGGTGCAGCGCGATTGACGACGTGCCGATGAAACCGACATACGGCTCGACCCAGCGGACGCCAACGGGCGTGCAGGCGTCATGGCCCGCGGACACGGCGCGAACGTCTATGAAGCCGACCCCGTAGCGAGCAGCCTGCGTGCGCAGTACCTCGTTGACCCGACTCTCGAGATCGCTGAAGTACGCGACATCGCCGATCTCCATCTTGATCGCCGTGCCACACGAGAAGGTGTCGTCGGGGCTTTGGTCGGCCTGGTCGAAGGTTGTGGGAGGCAGTACCGGTAGGTATCCGACTACCAGAACACGCGCCGAAGGACTCGCGCTGCGGATATCTGCGATGTTCGTAGCAACCCGATTTGCGATCACGGCGACCTGTTGGGTCAGCTCGACGGTGTCGCCGACGCCACCGTCGGTCAGATCCGTGAGATGCAGGTTGCGGCAGGGGTAGTTAGTGCCGTCAAGTGCGCGGCGATCATCCTTCAGCTTGGCGCAATTCGCGATCCGCCCGATCAGATTGACATCGTTTACACCGAGGCTGATCGTCACGAGCTCGGCGGGCGACACCAGCGGTTGGCCGAGGATCCAATCGAAGGAGACCGCGTCGAGCTGCGGGCGATTGGTCGTGGATTCGTTGACGGTGGCCGATGCGGCCTGCGGCTGGCGAAGGTGTGAGGTCAGGGCGCCGGAGCAGCTGGCGTCCAGGTAACGAGAGATCGGCGGACCGGGGTATCTGGGCCGGCCGAGCGACGGGATCGGTACGTTGAAGTCATCGACGATCAAGCGCGGGTAGTTCTTGGTGGACTGTTTGCAGCCGACGGTCGCGCGGCCCGCGGTGGCCTGCGGCGCGATCCCGGATCCGGCCGTGAACGAGTCGCCCAGTGATGTGTAGCTGGTCGGCCGCCCGCGCGGCGAGTATGCCGGAAGCGTCGATGGTTCCGGAGCGGGATCGAGGATTTCGGCGGAGGCGACCGGAGCGATCGGCCCGGCCGCAAACGCGACGAGCGACGCGCTCGCGGCCACAAACGCGACGATACAGATGGTCAATGGCGTCCGCGGCGAACCAACAGTTGCGCGGAGGATGTGTGCGAGATGTATGAGAGCGGGATTCATGGTGCGCCGATTATTGACGCCCCCGTGACCGGGAATGTGAAGGTTCGATAACGAACTGGTTACAGGGAGAGGCGCCCAACGCAATAGGGAGCCAGGCCGCGCGGCCTGACTCCCTATTCGCAAAACCGACGGCCGGCGAGCGGTCTCCGGTCAGCCGAGTCTCGACTCCAGCATCGTGAGCTGTTCGCTGATCTCGCTCGGCAGATGGTCGCCGAACTTGGCCAGAAACTCCTTGACCTGCGGCAGCTCCGCTCGGACCAGTGCGGCGTCGACCTTCAGCAATTCTTCGAGCGCGGCGACGTCGAGGTCGAGCCCGTCGAGGTTGAACTCATCGATGTCGGGAACATTTCCCAGCGGCGTCTCGACAGCACCGACCTCGCCGTCGACGCGCCGGCAGACCCACTCGAGCACGCGCGAGTTCTCGCCGAATCCCGGCCAGAGAAACTTGCCGTCGTCGTCCTTGCGGAACCAGTTGACGTAGAAGATCTTCGGCAGCTTGGCGCCCTCGGTCCGGCCGATCTCCAGCCAATGCCGGATGTAGTCGCCCATGTTGTAACCGGCGAAGGGAAGCTGGGCGAAGGGGTCGAAACGCAGCTGGCCGACGGTGCCGGCGGCGGCGGCGGTCTGCTCGGACGACATCGTCGAAGCCAGGAAGGTGCCGTGGTTCCAGTCGAATGCCTCGCGCACCAGCGGCACAACGGTCGCACGGCGGCCGCCGAAGAGGATCGCGTCGATCGGCACACCCGTCGGGTCCTCCCACTCCGGCGCGATGCAGGGCACCTGCGACGCCGGGACGGCGAAGCGGGCGTTGGGGTGCGCGGCGGGAGCCTCGGAGTCCGGGGTCCAATCGTCGCCGTGCCAGTCGATCAAGTGTTGCGGCGCTTCCCTGGTCATGCCCTCCCACCAGATGTCGCCGTCGTCGGTCAGCGCGCAGTTGGTGAAGACGGTGTTCTCGCTGATCGAGGCGATCGCGTTGGGATTGGTCTCGACGCCGGTGCCGGGCGCGACGCCGAAGAAACCGGCCTCGGGGTTGATCGCGTAGAGACGGCCGTCGTCGCCGAACTTCATCCAGGCGATGTCGTCACCGATCGTCTCGACGGTCCAGCCCTCGATCGTCGGGATCAGCATCGCCAGGTTGGTCTTACCGCAGGCGCTCGGGAACGCGCCGGTGATGTACTTGACGCGGCCGGCCGGCGAGGTGAGCTTGAGGATCAGCATGTGCTCGGCCATCCAGCCCTCGTCGCGCGCCATCACCGAGGCGATGCGCAGGGCGAAGCACTTCTTGCCGAGCAGTGCGTTGCCGCCGTAGCCGGAGCCGTAGGACCAGATCTCGCGAGTCTCGGGGAAGTGAACGATGTACTTCTCGGAGTTGCAGGGCCAGGTCACGTCTTGCTGTCCGTCCTCGAGCGGGGCTCCGACCGAGTGGACGGCCGGAACGAACTCGCCGTCGGTACCGAGCTCGTCGAGCACCTTGGCGCCGATCCGGGCCATTATCCGCATGCTCGCCGCGACGTAGGGAGAGTCGGTCACCTCGACACCGATGTGGCTTTTGTCGGAGCCGATCGGACCCATCGAGAACGGGATCACGTACATCGTGCGACCCTTCATCGCGCCGTCGAACAACGGTTTGAGGACCGCGCGCATCTCGCCGGGCGCCCGCCAGTTGTTGGTCGGGCCGGCCTGCTCCTCGGTCGCCGAACAGATAAACGTGCGATCCTCGACCCGCGCGACGTCGGACGGGTCCGAAAAGGCGAGGTAGGAGTTGGGTCGCTTCGCTTCGGAGAGCTTGCGGAAGGTGCCGTTGTCGACGAGCAGCCGGCAAAGTGCGTCGTACTCCTCGGCCGAACCGTCGCAGATCTGGATCGCGGCCGGCTTGGTCAGTTCGGCGATCTGATCGACCCACGCGCGCAGCCCTGCATGCGTGATCGATTCGGTCGCAAGTTCATCGAGGGTTGGATTGCTCATTGCGAGGAGAACTCCTAAGCGGATCGGGTGCCGTTTGCACGAGCGGCGCAAACCGAGAAACTGGCCGTCTCGTGAACGCTCAGGATAGCGGCCGGCGGCGCACCGGCGCGGTCTGAAGCCGGAGAAGGCGGCGGCGAGTCGGCGGCGACCCCGTCGAGAACCGGGCGGACGCGGCGCCCGCAATCCGCTGAAGGCGCCGAGCCGCCCGGACCGTGACGACACCGGCGGCAGGCCCGGCGGGGAGAGTTTTTACCCTGCGTTCCACGTGAAAAAGGCCCCGGAGTGCGGAGCCTTTTTCACGAGCCAAAAACGGGTCGAATCTACTTCAGTTCGACGCTGCCGCCGGCCTCTTCGATTTCGGCCTTGAGCTTGTCGGCCTCTTCGCGCTCGATGCCTTCTTTGACCGGCTGCGGCGCGTCGTCGACGATCGCCTTGGCCTCCTTGAGGCCCAGGCCGGTCGCCGCACGCACGACCTTGATGACCTGGATCTTCTTGTCGCCGCCGCCGGTGAGGATGACGTCGACGGTCGATGAGACCTCTTCGGCGGCCTCGCCGCCCCCACCGCCACCGGCCGGCGCGGCCGCCGCCACGGCGGTCGCCGACACACCGAACTCCTCTTCGAGGGCCTTGATGCGCTCGGCGAGTTCGATGACCGAAATGCTCTTGAGCTCGTCGATCCATTCAGCTGTGCTTGACATTGATTCTCCTTTTGGGATTGAACTTAAGTCGGGGAACTGGAAACTAGAGAGTGCTTACCGGGGCTGCGCCCAATCAGGCCTCGTCCGTTGTCGCCGCATCGGACGAGCCCTGATCCGGCTCTTGTGCGGAGTCAGACGGACCATCGCCGGCTTCGCCGGAGGACGCGTCGGCAGTGGACTCGCTCGATGCCTCGGCTTCGTCGGTAGTGGCGGCTTCTTCCTCAGGTGCCTCGGCGTCGCCGGACTTCTCCGTGGCTTCGGCGTCGGGGGGCTCGGCGGCTTCAGCCGGGGCCGAGGCCGCTGCAGGGGCCTCGCCGGTCACCAGTCCCCGTTCGGCGATCTGGCCGAGCTGGATCGCCAGGCCGGAGATCAGGGCGTTGAGGGTGCGGACCAGGCCACTGAGCGGGGCGGCGACCATCCCCACGAGCTGGCCGTAGAGGACGTCGCGAGCCGGAAGCTTGGTGAGGGTGGTGAACTGGTCGACCGACACGACTTGGCCATCCATGATGCCGCCCTTGTAGGCAAGGATCTCGTACTCCTTGGTGAAGCCGGCGATCGTCTTGGCGGCGAGGGCGACATCGCCCTTGACGTAAGTGAAGGCGGTCGGTCCTTCGAGAAATGCCTTGAGGTCGACGGTGCCGACCTTACCGCCCTCGCCGGCGCGGTCGAGCGCGATGCGGGTGAGCGTGTTCTTGACCACCTGGAAGCTCGCATCGGCCTCGCCGAGCTTGCCGCGCAGCTCGCCGGCCTGGGAAACCGTGATTCCGCGGTAGTCGACGGCGAAGATCGCGTCGGAGTCCTCCACGCGAGCCTTGACGTCGTCGATGAACGCGGCTTTTTCGTCTCTATTCATGTGCCGGATCTCCTGTGAAGTGGGTCTCGCCCCGTTCGCGGACACGGGGGACGGCGACCGCTGATCGGCACACGTTCCACCTGACCGGGTGTTTTGCGGCGAGTGGCCCCGGGCGATGCCGGAACTGTGCCGCGCCCCGGTGTCTCGGGCGAGATCGCAGACGGTACCAGAGTCGGCTAGACCGCGGTCGTCGAGTTCGTTCACAGACCTTTCACCATTCGCTAACCGAATCGTCACGCGACGTCTCGGGAAACCGGGGATGATTCCCCTCGAAAGCTTCCCGGCAAACACCACCTTCGTCGCGTTGGCCGCTCGCGAGAATCCGCGTTGGCCTCCCGTGTTCCCAAGTCCGCTCGGCTCGTCGCCAGCGCGTACGGGTGGTTTGATTTGACAAGAGCAACGCCGCCCCGACGAGGGCGGCGTTCTCAGCAGGCGAGGGTCCCGCGGCACCGGGTTCTCTGGGAGCGGGTCGGTGTGGGTCTCTGGGAGGGACCCGGTCGGTGAGGGTCTCCGCCGACGGGCGGACTCTGGCGGCCCGGGTTGGTGAGAGCCTCCGCGGCGAAAGTCTCTGGGGGGGGACCGAGTCCGCTGAGCGACTACGCCGCGACGGCCTCTTCGAGTATGTCGCGCGTCTTGGATGTGTCGACGCGAACGCCCGGGCCCATCGTCGTACAGAGCGTGATCGTTCGCAGATACGTGCCCTTGGCCGAGGAGGGTTTGGCGCGCTGGATCTCCTCGATCAGCGTGGCGTAATTCTCAAGTAGAGCCTGAGACTCGAAATCGGCCTTGCCGATCGACATGTGCACGACGCCCTGGCGGTCGGTCCGGTACTCGACCTTGCCGGCCTTGGCCTCGGCGATCGCCTTTTTGACGTCGGGAGTGACGGTGCCGACCTTCGGGTTGGGCATCTTGCCCATCGGACCGAGCACGCGGCCCAATCCGCCGACGACCGGCATCATGTCCGGCGTCGCGATCACCACGTCGAAGTCGCTGAGGCCCTCTTCCATCTGCTTGGCGAGATCCTCGGCGCCGACGTAGTCGGCGCCGGCGGCTTGAGCGTCGCCGGCGGCGTCGCCCTTGGCGAAGACCGCCACCTTGACGTCCTTGCCCAGTCCGGCCGGGAAGGTGATCGTGCCGCGCAGCTGCTCTTCGGCGTGGCGCACGTTCAGACCGGTGCGAATGTGCACCTCGACGGTCTCAGCGAACTTGGCGCGCTGCGTGCTCTTGACCAGCTCGATCGCTTCGAGCGGCTGGTACTCGTGCTCGCGATTGACCTTCGCGTAGGCCTCGTTGTAGGTCTTCCCTCGAGCCATCAGACGACCTCCACTCCCATTGAGCGGGCGGTGCCGGCGATGATCTTGACCGCCGCGTCGACATCGTTCGCGTTCAAATCCTGCATCTTCTGTTCGGCGATCTCGCGCAGCTGGGCCTCGGTGATCTTGCCGACCTTCTCGAGGTGCGGCACGCCCGAGCCCTTGTCGAGCTTGATCGCCTGCTTGATCAACACGGCCGCCGGAGGAGTCTTGGTGATGAAGGTGAACGAGCGGTCCTCGAAAACCGTGATCTCAACCGGGATCGTCGTGCCGTTGTCCTGCTGGGTCTGGGCGTTGAACGCCTTGCAGAAATCCATGATGTTGACGCCGTGCTGACCGAGCGCCGGACCGACCGGCGGCGCCGGGTTCGCCTGTCCGCCGGGGACCTGCAGTTTGATCAGTGTCATTACCTTCTTGGCCATGGTGAAACCTCTCGAAGCCTCTCTAAATCTCTAAGTCGCGTCGCGGGCCGGAGCCTACGAAACCTTCTTGACCTGGTCGTAGCCGACCTCGACGGGTGTCTCGCGTCCGAAGATCGAAACCAAGACTTTGAGCTTGTGGGCGTCCTCGTTGATCTCGGCGATCTCGCCGGAGAAGTCCGAGAGCGGGCCGGAGACGACCTTGACCGTCTCGCCGATGCTGAACTGCGCGACGACCTGCTGGCGTTGCGCGGCCGCGCCGCCGGCGCTCGAGCCCGATCCGCCGGACGCCGCGCCGACGGCGACACTGGCGAGCAGTCGGTCGATCTCACTCTGGGCGAGCGGCACCGGGTCGGTCTGTGAGCCGACGAAGCCGGTCACACCGGGCGTGCCCTTGACGACGCCCCAGGAATCCTCGTTCAGCTCCATGTTGACGAGCAGGTAGCCCGGCATCGTGCGGACTTCCTTTTCGACCTTCTGGTTGTCCTTCATCTCGGTGACGGTCTCGGTCGGAATCACGATGCGGCGGATCGCGGTCTTTTGGTTCATCGAGACGATGCGGTGCTCGAGGTTCTGTTTGACCTTGTTCTCGTGACCGGAATAGGTGTTGATTGCGTACCAGGAAAACATTACTCAGCTCAAATCTGAAAATTGCGGGGGTTTACTTGCGAGGACAATTCGGGGGAGGCCGGTCTAGATGATCAGCTGGACGACCTGATTGGCGGCCCAGTCGATGACGCCGAGATATACGCCGGCGATGACCACAAAACCAAGCACGACGCCGGTCATCGTGGTGACCTGACGGCGGTCGGGCCACTGGACCCGGCGCAACTCTGCCCAGGACGAGCGCAGGAAGGCGACGAGCCGGCCGCGCTGGCGGGGCTCTACGGCGGTTTTGGACGATGCCGCGGGCTTCGGCTTGGTGACGCGCTTGACCTCGTCTTTAACCTCGACCGCCTCGGCCTTGACTGCTCCCTCGTCTTGCGGCGGCGCCTCGCCGACCGGCGGTGCGCCGGCGGCTACGGGCGTACCCTGCGCCGCGCGGCGAGCGCGGCGAGCCTTTGCCTTTTGGCGATTGCGCGCCATTGAGCCGCTACCTCGTCTCCTTGTGGGGAGTGTGCGAGGTGCACCAGCGGCAGTACTTCTTCATCTCGATGCGGTCGGGATTGTTCCGCTTCGATTTATTTGTCTGGTAGTTGTGACGCTTGCACTCTTCACAAGCCAGCGTCACAGCGATTCTTACGTCTCCGCGTGCCATATCTCTTCTAGGTGTAAAGCGATCAGGGTTGCCCCGCGTCGCGCTCACTCACAGACGAACCTGCTTACGGAAGCCAAAGCGAGCGGGCGGGCAAAGAAAAATCCCCCGCCGATAGGCGCGAGGATGGCATAAGATTAGCGCGTCGCCACTGGCTTTGGCGCGAGAGGCGGTCGATAGCCGGCGCCGGCGCGAGGTTCGAGCCGGAGATGCGCAGTCCGAGCGCGCCGATCGCGCGGATCGAGCCGCCGTCGGCCCCAGGACACTGTGTGGAAAACCACGCAGAATAGGCGTCTCCGACTGCTTTAGCGTGGTTGACACCGAACATCGTCGCACTCAATTCGTTCTCCCGGGAGGAACGCCATGACCGTCATCTGGTTTGTGATCTGGCTGATCGCCAACAACGTCGGAGCCGGCGAGCCGCTGGCACTCGATCCCGTAAACGCCTGGACTGCGACGCTGATCCTCGCGATCGCCCTCGATCTGGGCAAGCAGACGGCCGGCGTCGGGCCGGGCACGGCTCGTTCGTAGGCGGGCCGCCGCGGACTGACCGGCGGCGCAAGGCCCCCGAGCGAGCAGCAGATCGAACCGCTGTCGGGTCGACGGACTTGTCGTCGTCGCCGGGTTCGATCTGCTGCTGTTTCAGTCCAGATTTACTGACGCTCGGGCGTGGCGTCGGTATCTAGTTTTCTTCTCTCGTCAATGGTCAGGTCAGTCGCCGGCGAATCCGAGGACGTCCACGGGAGTCGACTGGCTGCTGAGCGAGCCGTAGCCCAGCTGACCCGATCCGCCGTTACCCCAACACTTCGCCGCGTTGTCGGTCGTGACGGCGCAGGTGTGATCGCGACCGGCCACCACGCTGGTGGCGCCCCCGGCCTCGAAGCCGGCGACCCGGGTCGCTTTGGAGTGTTTGTTGTAGGTGCCGACACCGAGCTGACCAGAGCGATTGCTACCCCAGCAGAGCAGGACGCCGTTGGTGCGGGTCGCACAGGTGTGCTGGTAGCCCGTCGAGATCGACGCCGTTTGAGACGTCATGCCGATCACGGCGACCGGTGTCGACGAGTCGGCGATCGAGCCCACGCCCAGCTGACCGGCGCGACCGTAACCCCAGCACTTGAGCGCGCCGGCGGTTGTGATCGCGCAGGTGTGCAGACCGCCGACCGAGATAGCCGCGACACCGGAGGTGAGCCCGGTGACGTCGACCGGCACGTTGCTGTTGGTCGTGGTTCCATCGCCGAGCTGGCCGAAGGCGTTGTAGCCCCAGCACTTGACGCCGCCCGCGGTGGTCAGCGCGCAGCTGTGACGCCCGCCGACGCTGATAGCCGAGACGTCCGACGTCAGTCCGGATACGTCCTGCGGAGTGGTCTCGCTGGCGTTCGAGCCGGTGCCGAGACTTCCAGAGGAACCCGATCCCCAGCACTTGACGCCGCCGGATGAGGTCAGCGCGCAGCTGTGGTAATCCGCGCCGTCAATCTGCTCGACGCCGGAGGCGAGTCCGGTGACCGGCGTGGCGAACATCGCGTCGGAGGCACCGCCGTTGCCGAGCTGGCCGCTCGTGTTCTTGCCCCAGCACTGAGCCGCGCCGGCAAGCGTCACCGCGCAGGTGTGTTTTGCGCCGGCGCCGATCGTCTTGGTATCGGAGATCAAGCCCGTGACGGTGACCGGCACCGTCTGCATCGAACCGCCGCCGGTCCCGAGTTGACCGAGGGAGTTCTGGCCCCAGCACTTTGCGGTGTCATCGACCGTGGCCGCGCATGAGTGACTGTCGCCAAGCGAGAGTTTGCCGGGTCCCGCAGTCAGGCCGGCGACTCCGACCGGAACGAGCTGGTCGGTGAGCGACCCGCTGCCGAGCTGGCCGTAGTTCCGGTAGCCCCAGCACGAGACACCGTTATCGGCGTCGATCGCGCAGGTGTGATAGCCACCGGCGGAGACTGAAAGCGCCGAGCCGTCCGGAAATCCCGTGACAGGCGTCGGGCTCAGAGCATTCGCGGTCGCGCCGTTACCGAGCTGACCGTACGAACCTGCGCCCCAGCACTCCAGCGACTGAGCCGGGGTTACCGCACAGGTGTGCGCGAGGCCGGCCGAGACCGAGGTTGCCACGATAGGCGCGAGTACCGGCACGTTGCTAGTAGTCCCTGCTCCATCGCCGAGCTGGCCTTCATTGCCTCGGCCCCAGCAGTAGACGTTGTCCCCGGCACCACTGCCGGCCAGACACGTGTGACGCATACCGGCCGAGATCGATTCGACGTTCGCGGTGAACCCGGACACGTCGGCGGGTGTTGACTGATTCGCGTACGAACCATTGCCGATCTGGCCGTCGACGCCACGACCCCAGCACTTCGCGCCACCGGTGTCGGTGACCGCACAGGTGTGGTAGCCACCGGCCGAGATGCTTTCGACGCCCGAGCCGAGGCCGCTCACATCGACCGGAGTCAGGCGGACGCTGCCGCTGGCGCCATCGCCGACCTGGCCGAAGGCCGCGTGGCCCCAGCACTTAGCGCCACCGGTGGTGGTCACGGCACACGTATGGTTCGCGCCGGACGAAATTGACTCGACTCCCGTGGTTAGGCCGATCACGTCGGTCGGGGTGGTGGTGTTGCCGTAGCCGCCGTTGCCGAGCTGGCCTTGAAACCCGTAGCCCCAGCACTTCACGCCGCCGGTGGTGGTCAGGGCGCAGGTGCTGTAGTAACCGGCGGATATCTGCACGACCCCAGACCCGAGTCCCGCCACGTCAACCGGTGCTGACCGGTTGGTCGTCGTGCCGTCGCCGAGCTGGCCGTACGAGTTGTTTCCCCAGCACTTGGCGCCGCCGGAACTGGTGACGGCGCAGCTGTGGTAGGCACCGGCCGAGGCCGAACCGGCATTGTCCGCCGCGTTCGAGGCCGGAGCGGTAAGGGCCAAAAGTGCGAAAATAGTGAAGACGAGCGCGGTCAGCTTCCATGCGACGCCCGCGAGTGTGAACGCGGATCGTTGTTCGTTGCTGGCGGTCCGTGCCGGCGTGCAAATCGAGTATTCAGGGGGCATGCCGAACTCCTATTGGTTCCTTTTCGGCCTGACTTATTGCGATCTGTCAGCTTGTCGTGCAACATAAACACGAAGCGTCGCCATTGGGTTAACCCACTGTCAACCGCTAGTGACAATCATGTGAATAACGCCGAGGGCGCGTCGATTGTGCACCGGGTTGGGCCGGGAATCCGCCGAGTGATGCGCGCCGTGGCAAACGGCCGGAGTGAGACTCCGCTCACCCAGTCAGCCAGATCGCCCCGTCGCGCAGCTCGACCGGGTACGTCTTGAGCGCGCGCGAGCCGGTGGTCGCTTTGATCGGGCCGGCGAGCGGCTTGAAGGCCCCCTGCGGACCACGCGTCATCTTGCCCGAATGCACGTCGTAGCGCGCGGCGTGCGCGGGACACTCAAGCTGGCCGTCGGCGGTCACACAGCCTTTGCCCAGCGACACGAACAGGTGGCGACAACGATTGGACACCGCGAACGGCTCGCCGTTGCTGAGTCCGACGGCGAGCGTGCCGTGCGGGGTGTCGTCGACGACGGTGACTTGGGCTTCGCCGAGATCGCCTACGGCGACCAAGCGCGTGGAGGATGCTTTTGTGGTGGTCATCGGTGGAGTATCCCACACTCGGGGCGCGCCGGACGACCGAACTTACCGGCCGATCGAGCCGCCGTCACGGCCGCAGCGTCGTCACCACGCCGGCGTGGTCGGACGGCCAGAGCCCGCTCGCGGTCCGGTTTGCGGGATCGAGCCCGGTCAGGCGCGAGCGGGTGACGCCGACGCCGCCCTTAGTCAGCACGTGGTCGATCCGCTCGTCGAACGGTCCGGCCAGCGAAGGGTCGTCGACGAGCTCGCCGAAGCAGCAGGTGAGGCCGGGGTCACCGGGGTTGACCGCGAGCCAGGTGTCGGCGATGCCGGCCGACGCGAGCACGCCGAACGCGATGTTGTCGGGCGCCGTCTGCTCGGGGCCGGAGTTGATGTCGCCGACCAGCACGGCCTTGCCGGGGGCCGAGCCGACCGGGCCGGCCGCGGCGACCAGCTCACCGGCCTGCGCGGCGCGGATGCCCGGGTGGAAGGACTCGAGGTGGGTGTTGACGAAGCGAAACCGCCGCCCCTTGGCCTTGACATCGACCGAAACCCAACCGCGGGTGATGTCGATCGGCTGGCCGATGCCGTTTGTCAGCGACAAGCTGGCGGCGAACTGCGCGCCGGCGGGGTTCGACATCGTGACCCCGCGCGAGCCGAACAGCGGCGCGAGGATAACGTCGCGATCGACGAGCCGGAAGTCCTTGTTGTATGGAGCGCCGGCCGGCGCCTCGATCTCGATCTCGGACTGTGATTTGACGACCCTGTACGGAGCGCCGTAAACGGCCAGCCAGAAACGCAGCGACGCGAGCTGGTCGAACTCGACGGTCGTCGCGGCGGCCGGGTCGCCGACCGGGCCCGACAGCCATTGCGACACCTCCTGCAACCCGACGAGATCCGGACGCGTCAACGCGATCTCGCGGGCGACCAGGCGGGCGCGCGCGGGAATGTCGGAGTGCAGGACGTTGGTCCAGATCTCGGAGTTGGCCGCGAGAAAATCAGGAACGGTCGGCGCCACGACCGAGCGTGTCAGATCCGCGCCGAAGTACATGTTGCGCGTCATCACCTTAACCTTCGGCTGATGCGCGGCCGGCCCGCCGTGAGCGATCGCCGCCGGCGCGAGCGTCGCGGCGACGGCAAGTAGCACGAACAGGAAAATGGTCGTACAGACAGAGCGGACGCCGAGTCTTGAGCTGATCATTTGAACTCCCCCATCGTCAGTCCGGCCGCGCCGAGGACGCTTTGCCGGGATCCATGTGGCCGCCGCTGCGGCATCGCCTCGCCATCGTAACGATTCCGGCGCGGCGGCATGTTGTGATGTTGTCGCCGGCTGCGCGACGTCAGTGCTGTCGATAAGCATCCTTCGACCGGCCCAGGAGGTTCCCCCGATGATCAAGATCGCAAACGCCCCGCTGTGGGGGCCCACCGGTCCCTCGCGCCAACCTCGGACCACCACCGAAACGATGTAGGCTCACCGGGTGCGAAACAAGCCAACTCTCGCGGTTGCGATCATCGCCGCTTTGGTACTCACCAGCGGCGCGGCGGCGGCCACGAAGCTGACTTCGCGCAACTCGGTCTCGTACGCCCTGATGAACAACACCACCGAGCAGCTGACCGGCGTCAACTGCGGCGCGACGGCCACGTTCACGAGAACACTGCCGGAAGGCTCGGCCGCGATCAAGATCGTCAAGCCGGTGATCGGCGAGCTCGACGGCACGGGCAAGGGCACACGAGTGACCGCCGTCTCGGTCGCCGGCACGGTCGTCTCGTTCACCGTCGTCGCCGACGGGCCGAACGTCTGCGATCCCGCGCTGACGGGCTACCCGCCCGGTGACGATGTCCCATGGCAGGCGGTCTACGACTTCCGCGCCGAGTACACGCGCCGGATCCAAACGACGATGCGCGTCTTCTACGAGTCCTACACGCATGGCGCGAAGTGGAAGACGCGGCCGAAGACGATCCAGGACTCGCGCAAGGGCACTCCGCGACGTGCGCGACAGCGTGTGACCGGAATCAAATGGAAATCCTTCGGCGGCAGGAAGGCCGTCGGCTACGGCAAGCTGCGCGAGGACTTCTGCAGGAGCGGCGACAACTGCCCGAACAACGGAAAGCGCGTGCGCCTGGTCGCCGGCAAGCCGGGCTACTGCAAGGACTCGAACCGGTTCGAGTACCTCCGGCTGACCGTCTACCGCGGCAAAACCGCCTTGTCCGACGCCAACATCGTCTGCTCGCCATAGCCGCCCCGGTCTGCGTTGAGGGTTTCTTGGCCGAGCGCTCTCAACATGCTGACGCCGGTGGAGTTTGAAGTTCAATATCAATCAAACAGAATGGCTGCTTGATTCTCGAATAGCGAGTCCGTCGAAGCGGGGTCAGATCACTCGAGGATTCCAACGTCGATCACGAGGTCGGTCGTGCACTTCCAGGCGATGAGCGCACTGCTGGTGGGCTCGGCCGCTGCTTGAACGTCGCTCTTGATCTTCTCGAGCAGCAGGCAGTCGAAGAGGAAAGCGCCGCTGATCGAGTTCACGGCGTCGAGAGCAATCTGAGCAGAGGCGAAGCAACCTCGAGGACGCCACTGCAATTCCGCGAGCAACTGATTGCAAATCCGCGACCTTCATACTGCAAATCTGCCGAACCTGTATTGTGCTCACTTGAGCATGGGCAAAGCCGACAAAAGCAAGATTGAGCGCCACGCGCGCGCACGCGTCGAAGCGGCGCTCAGCGACACCCGCGTAGCGGTCGTACTGGGAGCAAGGCAAGTCGGCAAGAGCACACTTGTTATGCAGATTGCCGACGCGCGCGGCGGCATGACAACGCGGACTTTCGATGATCAAGCCACGCGGGAAATCGCTCGCGAAGATCCCACCGGCTTCATCGCGGGTCTTTCCACTCCGGCAGTCGTAGACGAGGTGCAACGCGTACCTGATGTGCTGTTGGCGATCAAGAAACGTGTCGATGCCGATCAAACTCCAGGACAGTTTTTGTTGACGGGATCGGCGAACATTCTCACGGCGCCGAAGATCGCTGACGCGCTTACCGGCCGAGCGGAGTACATCCGATTGCACCCGTTCACACAAGGAGAGCTTCACGGCCGGCAGGAGACTTTCATCGACTCGCTGTTCGGCGGATCCTTCCCGCAGTTAAGTAACCGCCCAGTCGGGCGGCCGCCGTACGCGTCGGTCATCGCCGCAGGTGGATACCCGGAGGCGACCGCCCGAACCCCGGGGCGAAGGATGCGCTTTTTCGAGAGCTATCTCGAATCGAGCATGGAACGAGATCTACGGGGGCTTGCCGCTCTTTCCGATGGAGCCAACGCGCGGCGGCTCCTGAACGCCATTGCGGCAGTCTCGGCTTCGGAGCTCAATTTCCAATCGCTCAGCCGCGACCTCGGCCTCGCGAACAACACCCTCCGCTCATACGCCGAGCTGCTCGAAACGCTGTTTCTGATCGCGCGTATCCCGCCGTGGAGCAACAATCTCTTCTCGCGCACAATCAAGGCCCCGAAGGTCCATATCGCCGACTCAGGTCTTCTGGCCCACCTGATCGGTGCGGACGAACGACGAGTGGCTTCGGACCTTGCGATCGGCGGTTCGCTCTTCGAGACGTTCGCCGCAATCGAGATCCTGCGCCAGAGCAGCGCGCTGGACGACCCGGTGCGGTTGTACCACTACCGCGATCGCGATCAGCGCGAAGTCGACCTGATCGTCGAACGCTTTGACGGCTCGGTCGTCGCCGTCGAAATCAAGGCAGCCGCCTCGATCCATGCGCGCGATTTCAGCGGAATCAAGTATCTCCGCGACAAACTCGGATCACGTTTCGTCGCCGGCGCGCTGCTCTACACGGGGTCCGACACACTTCCGGTGAGCGACCGGATCGCTGCCGTGCCACTGAGTGGTCTGTGGAGCGACGAATAGGACGAGCACTAGAGCCCTCTTCCGGACTCGAACCGGAGACCCCTTCCCTACCATCCGCGCATGGGCTGCAATTGGGGGCAAACGAGGGGCAAGAAGGGCTTAGGAATGGGGTTCTTCCGGACTGGTTTGTCTGGGAGAGCCCCGTTTTGACAGGCGAATGTACTCAAAATGTACTCAAATCCGACGCTTTTGTTCTTGCGGGAATCCTAGTTCTGATCAGGGCCCGGGCGCCCCGCCGAGGATAGCTTCGTGCTCGTGAGAACAAGTTAATGTTCTCGCGCGCAGGTCGAAATCGTGCTGCTCGGGCGCGCAATCTTCACTCGATTCTGGACGCGTGCCTGCTTTCCAGGGCGACAAACCCGAGCGTTCGGAAAATCGCCGCGCGCTTCTTGGCCATCGCGGCAAGCACCGGCACAGCATCGTCCGCATAGTCATAAACCTGCACGCTCGTCTTCCCGGGATGGTCTCGCATCAGCCGTCCGGTGTACTGCACAATGCGGCCCTTGAAAGAAATCGGAAACGCCAGGAACAGAGTGTCGAGCTGCGGACAGTCGAAACCCTCGCCGAGCAATTGAGATGTGGCGACCACGACGAGCGGCTCATCCGAGGCCGTGGCGGAGAGTTCCGAGAGCAGCCGGGTGCGCGCTTGTTTGCCGAGTCCGCCGTGAAACAGGATGGGGCTGATTCCGCGCTCACCAAGCCCATCCGCAATCGCAAAGCAATGTCGCTTCCACTCGCTGAGCACGATTACGCGCCGCCCGCCACTAACGGCCGCAGCGATGTCATCGCAAATGAGTTCAATGCGGTCGCTGTCGTCAACGAGCGCCGCAAAGTGCTGCTGGATCGGGCGGTCCAGTTCATCAGCAAGGCATTCAAGGCCCGTCGTGCGCGTGCGGAGTTGCAGCGAAGGACCAGGGCCGTCGCTGCGCTTCGCGGCCGAATCGCTCATCCGATGCCGTATCGGTCCACATTGCATCGTGATGATGTCCTGCAAACCGTCGCGGCGCACTGGCGTAGCCGTAAGCCCAAGCACGTAACGAGCACCGACGTGGTTGGTCGCCTTCTCGAATGAAACCGCCGGGATGTGGTGACACTCGTCCACCACGAGCATGCCGTAGCCGCTAAGAAACTCCGCGGGATCTTTGAGACGAGCGAGGCTCTGCAAGGTGGCGAGATCCACGATATGCGACCTGCGTTTTCGGCCTCCGCCATATTGACCGATCTGCCTCGGCTCAAGGCCAAGAGCATCGCCAGCTGCGGCGCGCCATTGCTCGAGCAGTTGCCGCGTGTGCGCAACCACGAGCGTTGGAACTCTGCGTTCAGCGATAAGCGCGCATGCGATTCGCGTCTTGCCGGCACCTGGCGGCGCAACCAGCACGCCGCAATCCTGACGCGCCAGGGCGCGCAGCGCTGCGCGCTGACCAGCGGAGAGATCGAGTCCGAATGCAAAATCGATGTCCGCGGCTGCGCGGCGCGCGTCGACAAGTTCGATCGAGCTCCCCGCTTGCTTGATCAACTCCGTTGCTCGATCCAGCAGCCCGCGCGGAAGATGAAGGTGCGTGAGATCCTCGCGGTAACAGCGAACAAAACGTGGGGTGCTGTGCGTGGAAAGGCGAAGACTGCTGCGCTTATGCCACTCTGGGTTGTGAAGGGTCGCGGCATGCTTGAGCGCGGACATCAGCGCTGGCGGAACCCCAGCGCGCTCGATGCTGAGCTGCGACGCGAGCGTGCAGCTGATGCTTTCCGGTGGCGGGAACTCAAGGCTTCGTGCGGTCGTTCGCGAACCAACATCGGGACCAATCTCTAGCGGAGGCAGATACTCGATGAGCTGATCGAGATCAGCTTCGCCAACCCGCTTGACCTGCGCGAGGAACCGCCACTGGTCCGGCCATGGCTCGAGCGTCGAGGGATCGAGAAACTCGGAGTTGCCGTTGCGCCGCGCAGCTGCCTGGAGCGGCAAGGCGATTAGATTGCCGTAGCCGTTCTTCTGCACGTAGTCCTGGCTCGGGAAGAGCCGGTCGTAGCTCTCGAACTCGATTTCACAACGCTCGTCCATCGCGGCCCGGAGTAACTGCATCGCGAGCCGGCGCGCGGTAATTGCGCGTACGGCGTCCGCGAAGAAGATCCAAACGTGCGCGCCGTCCCCCGAGCGGCTCCGTTCAAGCGCCGCCGGCACCGAGCTTGCGGCGCTGGCATGCAAATACGCAAGTGCGTCGAGCGCCCAGCCTGCGCCGTCGAAGTCACAGGCGACGAAGTTGCAGGTGCCATCGCTGAGCACTGGGTAGACGCCGGCAACGATCTCGCCGCGCAGGTGCTGCTCAATGACTTCAGTGGTCATTGGCAAGAGCGGACGGGCGTCCTTCGATTTACCGAAGTTGCTCGCACGCGCACCCCGGAGAACCGCTGGCGCGTATCCGCTCTTTCCCGACTGCTCGTTTGACCAGCGCTGCGCGAATACATCGTCCCGTCCACGAAACAGACTTGCAAACAGCACGACTTTGTCGCTCGGCGCGGAGTGCATGTTCACATCGGCAAGCTGCTCGTTCGTGGACTCTTCAAAGAGGGTCGTGCCGACCGCCGCGCGATGCGCGTCGACAAGCTCCGGTGACATCCCGAGCAGGCGCCGTAGGTCATCTCGCTCCGTCCGCAGCGATTCGCGCTCGGCGCGAACTTGATCAAGTTCGGCGGCGAGGCTCCGGTGGTCGTTCGCGGGCGGTCTCGGAGATTCGTTGTCTGAGCTCATCGCATTGCTGATTCGAAGCGGGCATCGTCAACCTACTTGCACTTGAGCTAAGAATGCAAACCGCGAGGCATCGACGACGAAAGTTCGACCGCGTAACGCGGAGCGAACGACTGACTCGTCACCGTCACGCCTTCAATTCGATCGACGCGGTATGACCTGAGTTCGCCAGACGCAGCCTTGATCGCGAATAGCAACAGATCCCCTGCTTTGCTGCGCCGCAGTGAATACGGCTCGATCAGCTGGGAAGTTCCGCGATAACGCAATTCGACCAGCAAGTGATTGGCACCCGCAAACCGAACCTGCTCAAGCGGCGCGCCTCCCTGCCAGCGCATCATCGTTAACGGAGCCGACCACGAGCTCTCGATGGACTCGCCGAGAACCGGCGCAGACGCGAGGGCGGCGGCCTCAGTGCCAGCCAACCAATCAAACACGATCGGCAGCGCCTCAAGAAATTCTTGGACTGGCGGCAGCGCCGGAAGCTGGTGGCCGAGCATCGCTCCCCAATCAGCGCTCAGCTCTCCAACCTTCTCAGGCGTCGTGACCGTTGCGAGCGTCGGCACTTCGATGTTTTTGAACGCGCACTTTTCCGCGAGCACGTTCATTACGCGTTCGCTTTCACCTCTTAGGTCGTCGCGCCGGCTCAGGTTCACTATGTCGTAGAGGTCGCGCGGGCGCGTACGTTGACCGAGCGCGCGAAGTTTCTCAGCGAACACTTCCGGGAACGAATAACAGTTAACGGAAGCATCGCCGGGCAGCTCATCGTCGTATGCATGGGAGATTGGGCGACGAGCCGTGGGTTCGACGACCACCTCGTTGTAGGTCAGATCGAGTTTCACTCGAGCATCGCCCGGGGCACCACGAGGGCCGCGGTAATAGATTCGGCCCTCGGCAGATTGACCGTCAGGTCGCATCCTGACAATCGGAGATCTGCTTGTCAGCGCAATTCCAGATTGCTGTTCAAGCGCGTCAAGCACTTCATCTAGAACTGGCAGCAGATCGTCGGGCTTGAGCGGCCCGTCTTCGATCACCGTGAAATCAAGATCCTCTGAAAAGCGATACGTCTCCACGTAGCATTTCTTCAGAGCGGTTCCGCCTTTGAAGATCCATGTTGCTCCAAGGATCCGGTGGCCACCAATCCCTGCGAGCAACCATCCAAGGACATAGTCCTTTTCAACGACCTCTTCGGTTAGTCCCCACTCAGAAGCACGTGCCTGCAGAGCTGCACGCGGGATCATTCGGAGAGCTCAATGTTGATCATCAATGACCAGCCGCTCGCGACCGGTCCGCGCTTTGGCAGCGCTGGGTCCAATTTGCTGACGCCGGTCTTTATCCGCCGGCGGCAATCTTTGATTAGCCGTTCATCACCAAGCTCCAGAACCTCGGCGAGGTAGCCCAGTCGCTTGAACGCGGTTCGGTTGCCCAATTGATCGCCGTACTCGATGAGTCGCTGCCACTGCGTGTCAGCGCTCTCCGAATATGCGATCAACGCCTCGGCCGTGTGACGCATTCCGCCGCCAAGCGACGGGTCGCCAAAACAGTCGATCAAGGTGCGTTCGCGATCGGAAATGTCTACAGCAACGCCGTCGCGCCAGACGCGCCTGGTGCCGAACATCGCTTCCTGAGGACGATGCCGAAGTTCGAGCCTGACCGGCCCGACGCTTCGCTCGCGGCGCGGCACCGCGCGAGTCGTCACAAACACCACGGTCGAAAAGATTTGATCGGTCAGGTCCCAGTGATGAAGAGCGGTCCATCCGCCGATGTATCCGGGGGCGGCCACTGCGGCGGCCACCGTCCATGGGTCCGAGGTCCAGGTTTGTGAGTCCTCGGCTTCAAGCGGGACAGTCGCGTATAGCCCGCGCTGCAGCCGCGCAACCCAACCCTGGTCGGCAAGATGTCGCAGCAGGCGCCCGACGCGTTGCGGGTCGACGTCCGCAACAGCAGCGGCCTGCTTGGGTGTGAACGGGCCCGGAAATGATCGGTTCAACTCCGAAACGAATGCCCTGTTGGTCTTTGAAAGTCCAGCTGCGGCCATTTGCACATTATAACTCGCGTAACGACGGTAGAGCCGTTGTTTCGATAGTTACGTTATATCACTGGCATTCGAGTCGGGCAACGCGATTGGTGGAATATCTGGGCCGTAGCCCAGTGCGCGCCGTACGAACCGGGCTACGTGTCGATCGAGCTGAGCGCGTCTTCCACGATTTGCTCGGTGATGCCCGCGAAGTGCTCATCAAGCACGCGGCTCTCGGCTGCGAGATCAAAATTCCCGGCAAGCGAGGCAAGCAGCGACGCCTGCGGGATCCTGTAGCCGGCGCCGCCTGGCAGCGCAAGATATGGGATCTTCTCGGCGGCGATCCAGCGGCGGATCGTCGTGTCATTGACCCGCAGCAGACTGGCCGCTTCGTTGACCGTGAGTAGTTGTGGCTGGGATGCTGTCTGGCGCATGGTGACCGTGCTCCTTATCGGCAGCAGTAGCTCGTTTCTTGAACTTTGTTGAACTTTGTATGATTTTATAGCATTTAATGGAACTTTAGGTCACTTTGCGTGATTCCATGCGACTATTGAGCCCACCGCGTCCGCCGGTACATCGGCCGGCACATGAATCCGCAAATCCTTGGGCAGCGGTCCTGCCGAGTCTGTATCGTGCTGCTCAGATATTGCGACTGTGGTCAGAAGTCGCCTCGGGATTAGCCTTGCTTGGCCCGAATTGTCCTGTGACGACTTGCTGTGACCGGGATGCTCATGGAACGCTCACGGCTCGGTCCAAGCGCGTCGCCTTGGCTCGCTTTGATCGCTCGAAGTTTGAGGTCGTTCGTCGTTCATAAGGTTCTGCTCCTGTGTGAGTTCGGAGAGCAAAGCTCGCCGTTGGAAAATTCCAAGCACAGGACGTCGGCGCGCAAGCGACGAAACAAACCTTCAGATCTCCCTTCTTAGTCGTAGCAACCGTCAGCGCCGGTTGAAATATTGGCCACCGTTAGTGCAAGACCAACTCCTTTGGGAGTTTCATCGCGCGAGAGCGGGTCGCGAACATTCCCATTACGCACCTAGATTCTACCGGCTGCGCTCGCAACGGATGAAACATCAGAAAGCGTTCGCGATCACGCGCATGAAGATGAATCCTGGAACTGACCCGCCTAGCTGGACACGCTGATCAGACTTTTGGGATCAGGCCAACTCCCGCGGGGGCGAGACGGCGGGATCTTGATAGACGCCGACGAGGGGCCGCCAGTACATCAGAGGCGCCATTCGCTCCCATCGAGAGAGAACGGTGTCGAACAAACGCGAAAGCGCGGCAAATTCGCAAGGAATTGGCTAACGTGCGGTCGTACGGTTTTCCCTACGGTTTGCTATAACGTTTGTCGATATGATTTCCACCGGTTTGCTTTATACTGTCGGTATGGTTCGAACACCTCACACGGAAGGACCTCACCATGACCACCGCCGCGAAGTCGGCCGCACAAGCCCATCAGGCGTCGGTCGACTCAACCGCTCAGGACATCGCCAAACAGCTTCAAGAAGCGCTTGGACAGAAGCTCGTTGCTCGAATGCTCAACCTGAAAAACCCACAGACCGTTGGCGAATGGGCCGCAGGTAAGCAGCCGCGCAGCGGCAACGAAGAGGGCCTTCGGCACATCTTCCAGGTGTACAACGTGCTCAGCACGGCCGACAGCAGACACACGATTCGGGCTTGGTTTGTAGGCCTTAATCCAATGCTGAACGACAACGCACCCGCACGGGTTATTTCGAAAGGCGGATTTCGTGACGTTCTTACGGCAGCCAAGTCATATGTTCAAACCGGATAGAGCACTTGCTTAAGACAGTTCAACCGCCCATTAACGAGGGCGTATGGCGGATTGGCCGCAAGGCCGATCCGTTCGCCTTTTCGCGCCCAGCCGAACCGCTACTTGAAACCGGCAAGCCGGCTTCACCCCGCAATCGCTTCGACAGCGCGCTCGCCAGCTTCTCGACCGGCTACTTCGCAACCCAGCGCGAGGCGGCCTTCGCCGAATCTATGGCTCCCTACCGCCCCGATACGGAATTCGTCGAACTCCTGCCCGACGACGACTCGATTGGCGTCGGCGGATTGCCTGCGGACTGGCGAGATCAGCGCCTGATCGTAAACGCGTGCCTGGAGCCGAGCGAAACGCGCCCGTACCTCGACTTTGTCGACCTTGAAGACAGCGAGACGATCGCAGAGATCAACAAAGACCTCAAGCCGATCCTCGCGCTTTTCGGCATTCCCAATCTCACCCTTGGCGTGCTCCACAGCGATAATCGCATCGCGACCTCGTGGATCGCAACGTATCTTGAGCTTGCCACCGACGCCGAAGGACTCCCCCTTTATGCCGGCATCCGTTACGCGTCGAAGTACGGCACCGATCTCGAGTGCTGGGCGGTGTTCGAGGGCGTTGGAATAGAGCGCCGCTCTATCGACGTGATTCACGTCGATGATTCCGATCTCAAGAAGATCGCAAAGCGCTTCGACTTGCGGGTGTTCTAACCGGAACCGCCCCTGCCCCATCGACGCTTGGGCTGCAATCTGGAACCAACGCGCATTTCCGAACAAGTTGGTTCGGGGAAACATCGGGTTTCACCAGCCGGCGAAGCGCGAATACCGAAACGGATTCCTATTCCATCGCGATCAGGGTACGGTCGCGTCGTACACATCCGTACGAGTTCGTCGTACACATTCGTACGACGTCGTCGTACACAGCCGTTCGTAATTTCTCAGCCCGGCGCCCAAGCTTCACACTACCTTGCCGCAGCTCCACGCAACGCCGAGCGCGTCGGCGCGCACAACTGCGAACGAAGTATCTCCTCCAGCACCGGCCGCCAATTGATCGAAATCTCTCCAACCGTCGCGACTGGATTCAGCTAGAACACATCCGTCGAAAGCGGCCAAGGCCACGCCGCCTCAATATCACGGTTGTACTCCTCCTCAAGGAGTAGCTCGATCACCCTTTGGTAACCTCATCGCCTGATTGAGCCACTCGGCAGTCGGCCAGTCGTTTTTTCACGGTGTGTCTTGCGCCCGGCGGCGATTTGCGGGGCGCGAAAACACGCGTTCACTTCACAAGGAGGGAAAATGAACTTGTTCGCGCTTCGTGCCGCGCCTCTCGGCGCTCGTGTGATCGTGGCTGTGCTCGCAGCCGCCGCGATATTCCTAGGCTTGACAGCGCCGTCCAATGCGGCGACAGCCAGCCAAAACGTCCTAATGGTGCCGAGCCCCAACGGAGAGGGCTCGCACGGTGGCGCGCTGCCGACGAGCGGGTTTCCCGACGGCTACGCCCCGGCATTCAGCAACGCAGACCCCGACGACATCGCCGACGGCACAATCGCAAACCCGCTGATCGGCATCGACACCGTGGTGCTGGTGCAACTCTGCCGGATCGGCGACTTACTCGCCGACTCGGATTTCAAGACTCGCGTCGAGAGCTTTGTCAGCGGCGGCGGAAAGCTGGTGATCTGGGACTCTGAATGCTCCGATACCAGCACTCCCGACTACTCCAACTTCATATTCCCGTTCCAGTCGAATAACCCGGGCGCCGGCGGTTCTGCTTGCAATCCCGCCGCGCCGCTCGACTGCTTCCTCCACGACGTAGAGGAAAACATGCTGGGCAGCAGCAATCCGGCCTCCCCACTTTACGTCGACACGGCGTTGGTCGCAAGCGAGACCGACGCGGTTGGCGACGCAAATGTGTTCACCTCGCAAAACCCGGCGTGGTGCGTCGATATGACGGCGAAGAACATCGCTGGCGAGGGCGGTGCCGGCACATTCGGCCCGGTTCAGTCGTACGCGAGACTCGGCGCCGGACTCATCATCTACAACGGTCTCGACATGGATGGAATGAGCAAAGCCAGCTTCGACAACAGTGGTGGAAGCGCCGCCCTCGCCAAGATCTACCTGCAGAACCTGACCCAGCCTTTCGCTCCGGACAACCTGCCGTGCGGCGTGGTCGCAACCGGAATCACCCTTTCTCCGGCGAGCGCGACCAATCCGATCGGGCAAAACCACACCGTGACGGCGACCGTGAAGGATGCCGTCGGCGACCCGATCGTCGGGCGCACAGTCAACTTCGAGATCTTCGCGGGGCCGAACGCGGCCAAGACGGGTTCCGGAATAACCGACGCCAACGGCCAGGCCGTATTCACGTACACGAGTTCAGCGCCCGGAACAGATGAGATCCGTGCGACGTTCGACGCGACCCCGCCGGACTGCGTCGACGAACTTCCGCCGCTGGTCGCCGAGCTGCATGACAACTGCCTGCCGGACATTCGCACGTCCAACGTGGCGACGAAAACCTGGATCGTTCCGGCGCCCATCGTGGCGACCCTAGACGTCGGTAAGCCGAAGGCGAGGCTCAGCGTCGCCTCGTGCCGGAAGCTCAGGCGCTCGATCAAGGCGACGGTCTCTGACGCCTCGGGCATCGCGAGTGTCAAGTTCTACCTCGACGGCAAGCTGATCAGGACCGACCGCCACGCGCCGTTCAGCGTGACGCTCAACACGAAGAAACTCCGCAAAGGCTCCCACCGTCTGACCACCAAGACGACCGATAAGGCGGGCAACACCACGCGCACCACTCGCCGCTTCGCGGCGTGCAAGAGCGCGACACGCAAGGTCACGCCGAAGTTCACCGGCTGAGCGATTCGTCCCATCACGGCAACAAGGAAGACCGGGGCGCAGGTGTCCCGGTCTTCTTTGTTTAGCGCGCCTTTGACCGACCGCATCGGCGATCGGCGATCGGCGATCGAGTTCGCATCTTCGCGACGTGTGCGCACGTCGAACCGGATCATTTCTGTTCCTCGGTTTCGTCATCACGCCACGTCGTGAGACGTCTTCTCCCGGCGCACCGTGAGAGAGGCGACCTCACGCGCCGCTTGTCCCGGCGTGGTAGCGTGGCTGGAAACCGGGGTGCCCGCGTCTTGTTCGTGGCGTGGGCTGAGACCGGGCGACCGCCCGGAACCCGCCGAACCTGATCTGGATAATTCCAGCGAAGGGAGTTTCGCGTGTTGCGATTGCTGACGATCGCCGGCTCGGATAGCGGTGGCGGCGCCGGAGTACAGGCTGATCTGAAGACCTTCTTCGCTCTTGGCGCGCACGGGATGGCCGCTATCACGGCCGTCACGGCTCAGAATACGGTCGCCGTCCAGAACGTTTACGCGCTGCCCGCGAACGGTGTTCGCGCCCAGGTTGAAGCGGTGCGCACAGACATCGGTGTCGACGCAGTGAAGACCGGCATGATGCCCGACGCCGCGACGATCGAGGTCGTCGCGGAGCTGCTCGACGTTCTGGACTGCCCGGTGGTGATCGACCCCGTGCAGGTGGCCACGAGTGGCGCCCGGCTGCTGCCGGGCTCGGCTCACGCGGCGATGGTGGAACTGCTTTTGCCACGCGCGACCGTCTGCACGCCAAACCTCGCCGAAGCGCGATCGCTGGCCGGCGACAGCTCCCTCGACGGCGCGGCGGCGGGCCTGGCGGTGGCGGCGCTCGGGCCGCGCTCGGTCGTCGTGACCGGCGGCGAGCAGGACGGTGTCGATTGGTTTTGCTCCGGCGGCGTCGCGGTAGCGCTGGAGGGACCGCATCACACGGCGACCGCCACGCACGGCTCGGGCTGCACGCACTCGGCGGCCCTGGCGTTCGCGCTCGCGGCGGGACGGTCGCCGGAGTCGGCCGCGGCGTTCGCCAAGCGAGTCGCCGCACAGGCGATCGCCGGCGGGCTCGAGGCAATCGGCGAGGGCGCCGGTCCGGTTCACCAGACGGCCGTGCGTGAGTACGCCGACGACCGGAGCTCGGCGTGACGATGAGCGCCGTGCCCGACGTGGCGATCGTCGGCGGCGGACCGATCGGTCTGGCCTGCGCTCGGATGTTCGGCGAGCGGGGAGTGAGGACCGTTGTCTACGACGCCGCTGAACCGGCCGCCGCATGGCGTGTTTCGGCGGGAATGCTTTCGCCGACGTCCGAGGCCGACTACGGCCAAAGCGAGTGGCTACGACTGGCCACCGACGCGCTTGGCGACTACGAGTTTCATCTCGACGGACTGCGCGACGAGACTGGGGTGGATCTGGAATTCCGTCGCTGTGACACGCTGGCCGTCGCACTGGACGCCAACGAGCGGGCGGCGCTGGCCCGGCGTCATGCCTTGCTGCGCGACGAGCTCGGGCTGGACGTCGAGTGGCTGGACGCGGCCGGCTGCCGCGCCGCCGAGCCGGCCATTTCACCGCGGGTGCTGGCCGGCCTGCGAACCCACGGTGAGGCGCACGTGAATCCGCGCCGGCTCGTTGAAGCGCTTGAAATCGCGGCGGTGCGTTTGGGCGCGGAGATCGAACACGCGCGAGTGACGAGTCTTGAAGTCGCCGGCGTCGGCGCGCGAGTCGGGCTGGCGAACGGCTCGGCGCGCACGTTCGGTCACGCGGTTCTCTGCGCCGGCGCGTGGAGCGCGGCGATCGACGGCCCGGGCGCCGATCTGCCGGTCCGCCCGGTCCGGGGACAGATCCTGCGCTTGAAACTCGGCGGCGGCGGCGCGCCACGACAGATGGTCCATAGCGGCGCGCGGTATCTGTTCGCGCGAGCCGGTGGCGAGATCGTGCTCGGCGCGAGCGTCGAGGAGCAGGGATTTGACGCGTCGGCCCTGGCCGGTGAAACGCAGGAACTGCTTGAAGACGGCGCACGCGTCGTGCCGGGTGCGCGCGAGTACGCGCTGACCGAGGTCGCGGTCGGGATGCGCCCGGCGACGCCGGACAACCTGCCGATCGTCG
This sequence comes from Solirubrobacterales bacterium, assembly GCA_049276635.1. Lineage (GTDB taxonomy): Bacteria > Actinomycetota > Thermoleophilia > Solirubrobacterales > JACPNS01 > JACPNS01. The sequence goes on from JBASWU010000073.1 coordinate 46,359, forward strand.
GCCGGCTCGCGCCCGGGCTGCATGTCGCCACCGGGCACTTTCGCACCGGAATCCTGCTGGCATTCTCAACGGCGAGCGCGATCGGCGACAGCGTGGCCGGGACCGGCCCGCCGATGGCATACGCAGCGCTCTCGCCGGCGCGACACGAGGTCGCCGATGTCCTCGATTGAGCTGACGGTCAACGGCGGGGCCACCAGCGTGCCCGCCGGGTGCACGATCGCGCAGCTGATCGAGCGCCTCGAGCTGCCTCCGCAGGGACGCGGCGTCGCGATCGCCGTCGACGAAGCGGTCGTGCCGCGCGGCGAGTGGGCCAAGCTCGCGCTCGAGCACGGTCAGCGAGTCGAAATCGTTACGGCCACCCAGGGCGGATGAGCACCGTCGACCGACAGGCCTGGCATCTCGGCGGGCGGACGTGGGCTTCGCGCCTGCTGGCCGGCACCGGCGGGTTTCGCTCGCTCGCGCTGCTCGAAGAGTCACTGGCCGAGAGTGGCGCGGAGATCGTCACGGTTGCTTTGCGGCGTGTCGATCCAAGCATCAAGGGCTCGCTGATCGAGGTGCTCGATCGCGGCGGTTATTTCGTGCTGCCCAACACGGCCGGCTGCTTCTCGGCCGACGAGGCCGTCGCAATCGCCCGGCTGGCCCGCGAGGCGTTCGAGACGAACTGGGTGAAGCTGGAGGTGATCGGCGACCAGCGCACGCTGTTGCCCGACGGGGCTGAACTGCTGCGCGCCGCCCAGCAGCTGACGGCCGAGGGTTTCGTCGTGCTGCCGTACACGTCCGACGACCCGGTGCTCGCGCAGCGCCTCGCCGAAGCCGGCTGCGCCGCGGTGATGCCGCTCGGCGCGCCGATCGGCAGCGGCCTCGGAATTCGCAATCCCCATAACATCGCCTTGATCCGCGAGAGCGTGACCGTGCCGGTGATCCTCGACGCCGGTATCGGCACCGCGTCCGACGCGGCCCTCGCGATGGAACTCGGATGTGACGCGGTTCTCGTCGCCAGCGCGATCACGCGCGCCGCCGATCCACCGCGGATGGCGGCCGCGTTTCGCCACGCCGTCGAGGCCGGCAGACTGGCCGCGGCGGCCGGCCGTATCCCCCGGCGCTTCCACGCGCTCGAGTCGACTCCGTCGGCGAACTTCCCCGACCTCGCCACGCCGGCGCGCCCGGCACCGGTGTTCGATGAGTGAGTCCGAGCCGTTCGCCGGCCGCAGGCTGTATCTCGTCTGCGATTCCGGCTTCGACGATGTCGAAGGCGCGCTTCGCAACGGCGTCGACGTCGTACAACTGCGCGATCGAGGCCTCGGCGATCGCGCGCTGCTCGCGTACGCACGGCGTATGGTCGCGATCGCACACAGCGCCGGAGCCCTGATGGTCGTCAACGACCGGCCCGACATCGCGCTGTTGTCGGGGGCCGACGGCGTCCACGTCGGCCAGGACGACATCACTCCCGCGGAGATCCGCGAACTCGCCGGCGACCGCCTGCTGATCGGGCAGTCGACGCATTCCGAGGCGCAGATCGCCGCCGCGATGCACGCCGGCGTGGATTACATCGGGGTCGGCCCGGTCCACGCGACGCCGACGAAGCCCGGGCGCACCGCCACCGGCCTCGAGCTGGTCGCGGCCGCGCGCCGGCTGGCGCGTGTGCCGTGGTTTGCGATCGGCGGCATCGACGCCGCGAACGCCGCCGGCGTAATCG
>JBASWU010000074.1:0-4739 GCA_049276635.1 Solirubrobacterales bacterium
GTCCGAAGCCGCGGCAGATGCCGCGCCTGAAACCGAAGGCTTCGCCGAGCCGCCCGCATCGCAGCCCGCCGCGCCCGCATCGCCCGTTTCCGATCCGCCGGCGACCACCACTCAGGCGCTCGAAGCAGCCGATCCGCGGTCGTCCGCCGCCTCTCCGCCGACCGCCGACACCGGCACCTTCGAGTTCGACTGGTCCCACGACGACGCACCCCAACCGCCGGCCGACGACAGCGACGCCGTGGCTGGATCCACTGTCTCAGAGCGTGACGTCCTGGAGGACACCCCCGAGTTCTTCGAGGAGACCCCCGAGTACGATCGCCTCTGGTTCGAAGAGAAGTCCCCTAAGAATTTCGACTTCTAAACGTCTGGGAGCTCCCGGCACCCGGCACACCGATCCCGCAGGCGCTCGTCCCGCGCCACACAGCCGCCGCGCGCCGATCCCGGCTCCCGTCACGGATACACGCCCGGGTCCGCCGCTACACCATCCTGCTAACGCCTTGACTTCCTCCCACGACTGAAGTCGTGGGCTAGCGGGGCAGATTTGGTCAAGCAGCGTCGTCGGCGCGGAACTGCGCCAGCATCAATCCACCTACTCCGCCGGCGATCAACCCGCCGACGATCGTCCAAACACTCGCCTCGTCGGTCGCCAGCGGCATCGCCAGCAACACAACGCTGACCGCGATCAATCCATAACTGTCGGAGTCGCGCAGATCCTCCCGGAGCAACACGAAGACCAGCCAGGCCGCCATCAATCCGACCGCGACGCCGATCGCCCCGTTGGTGAAGGCGGTCGGCGCGAGCAGATCCTCGGCCAGCACGCCGGTCGCTCCACAGAGCATCCAGGTCGCGACCAGCGTCACCGGCCCGAAGCGGCGCTCGATCCCGGCTCCGAACATCGCCGCGGCGACCAGACACACCAAGCCGTATCCGAATCCATACGACACGAGCGGCGCGGAGAACAGTTGCCACCAGTTCCCAACGACGTCGCCGCTGAAGTAAACATCCTCGACCGGGAACTGATTGACCCGCGCCGCCAGCGACAGCGCCACCGAGGTCGCGATCAGCACCGTGACCGCGATCGGCGGCCGGTTGCCCTGCAGATACGCCGGCCCGCCGCCTCCCGATCCGCCGCCTCCGCCGCCCAATCCGCCCCCCGTAAGCAGGCGTTTTGTGCGGGTCCGCTCCTTCTCGGTCTGCTTCTGGGCCCGCCGCTCGGCTTTCTCCTCGTCGCGGCGCGCCTTTTTGAGGTCTGGGGCGCGCTTGCGCAGACGGTGCCCGCAATACGGACACTCGGTCACGTAGGGGCTGGCCTCGCTGCCGCAGTTATTGCAGATGACAAACAGTTCGCGCTCGGCCATGCCCGCCGCATCGTACCGCCGCACGTCGGCGACCTCGCTCGGCCGATCTCGGCGTATATGCTCTTTTCTCTGGTTTTTATCCGCTTCCGATCAGATCCCACTAGGAGTTTTCTCGGCTATGGCTACGTCCTCCCTCACCGCCCAGAAGTCCCTGCTCGACGTCCTCTCCCCGGGCAAGAAGGCCCGGTTGCACCGCATGCTCTACACCTTCGGTCCCGGCAACGGCACGCTGATGTTCCTGCCGATCGACCAGGGGATCGAACACGGCCCGCGCGATTTCTTCCCTAACCCGGCCTCGAAGGACCCCGACTACCAGTTCAGCCTCGCCGCGACGGCCGGCTACAGCGCGATCGCCTGTCAGATCGGCTTCGCGACCAAGTACTACCCCGACTGGGCCGGCCAGGTGCCGCTACTGCTCAAACTCAACGGCAAGACCGACATTCCGCCGTCGGACGAGTCCTTCAGCGCCGTCAACGCCAGCGTCGAGGACGCCGTCCGCCTCGGCGCCGACGCTGTCGGCTACACGCTCTACGTCGGATCGCCACGCCAGGACGAAGATCTCCGCCAGCTCGGCGAGGTCCGCGAGGAGTGCGACCGCTACGGCATGCCACTGGTCGTCTGGTCTTACCCACGCGGTCGCGACGTCGCCAAGAAGGGCGGCCAGGACAGCTTCTACGCGATCGACTACGCCGCGCGCATGGCGATGGAAATGGGCGCCGACATCGTCAAGATCAACATGCCCAAGATCAACGCCGAGAAAGACGCCGACGCTCCGGCTCCCTACAACGAGCTGCAGGTCGACCAGGCCGAGGCGATTCGCCAGTGCGTCGAAAGCGCCGGCCGCTCGCTGGTGGTGCTTTCCGGCGGCTCGAAGGCCTCCGACGAGCAGGTGCTCGACATGACCCGTCTGATCATGGCGGCCGGCGGCTCGGGCGTGATCTACGGCCGCAACATCTGGCAGCGCGAGACGTCCGCCGCCCACGACATCGTCGCGCAGATCAAGCAGACGCTCGTCGACAGCGTCGTGCGCAAGCCGTAGTCACGGCCGTTTCGTTCTGATTGTCCAGCGACCCAGCCGGCGGCCGGCGCGTCAGTCATGACCGCGCGCAAGGCATCGGGCTGGGTCGCTTTCTTTGTCGCGCTGGTGTTGGTGGGGTTTGAGCTGATCGAGACCGGCGATGTCTCCAATGGCGGCGGCGATGACGATCGCGCCGGCCGGGGCGAGTCGACGACCGCGCGCGAGGCCCGTGTGCTTCGCGTGATCGACGGCGACACGATTCTCGTGCGGCCGATCGTCGCCGGCAGCCTGCGCGGCCGGACCGAGCGGGTGCGCTACATCGGCGTCGACACGCCCGAATCGGTCAAGCCGAACTCGCCGGTCGAGTGCTTCGGAGCACGCGCGAGCGCCTACAACAAGCGGCTCGTCGCCGGCAAGACGGTGCGGCTCGTACCCGACGCCGAGTCCCGTGATCGCTACGGCCGCACGCTCGCGTTCGTCTACGCCGACGGCGTTTTCGTAAACGCCCGGCTGATCCGCGACGGCTACGCCCGCACGCTCGAGATCGAACCGAACACCTCGCGTGCCGGCTATTTCGCCCGCCTCGAACGCGTGGCGATCAGCACAAGCAAGGGCCTCTGGGGCTATTGCGACCGCTAGGATGAAATCGCTATGAAGATGAGGCAATCAGTCGCCGAGTTCGAGCGCGCCTTTCACGAGCACACTCACATCGACCGAGCGCGCCGGCACAAGGTGCGCCAGGAAGCGATCAAACGCACCAAGGTGCGTCACCGCGAACGCCACGAGCAGGGCCAGTTTCGCCGCTTCGTCACGCTGGCCGTGTCACTGGTGGCGACCGTCGTTCTCGTCAGCTGGGGCATGTTCCAGATCCTCGGCCTCCTGATGAGCTAAACCCGACCCAAGCGTGGACCAGTGCCGCCGCCCGCCCGGCGAGCGGATCAGCCGTTCTCGGTGACGATGCGGCCGAGGGCGGCGTCGACCGCCGCTTGGGTCGCGTCGTGCGAACTGGCCTGTTCGCCTGCGCGCTCGCGCTGAATCTGCAGGTAGACCTCTTTGCGGAAGATCGGGATCGACTTCGGAGCCTCGATGCCGATGCGGACTTTGTCGCCGACGATCGAGAGGACCGAGATCTCAACGTCGTCCGCAATCATGATGCTCTGATTCGATTTCCGGGTTAGGACGAGCATGAGAAGCGCCTCCAAGCACTCGCGGGGATTTGAACAACTGACCGGGCGACGCCGATCCTACCGAAAACTACCCCCATTTAGGAATGTCCAGATTCCGAGATTGCTTAACCTTACTGGAAACTTGCGATGTTTGTCTATACCTCACAGGCCCCCACGGTCTCATGCGAGACCGATTCAGGGCGCGATCGGGGCCGCTGATAGTGTCAACAACATGTCAACTAGACCATTAAGACCACATCTCAACCAGATCCGCGTATGGGTGCGCCAAGGCCGCACCGACGCATGGATCGCCCATCAGCTGGAGGTGTCGGCCGAGCAGATCGCGGCGTTCAAGCTCGAGCAAAAGCTCGATGCCGAGAGCGGCGAATCGGCCGAGACAGCCACCGCGGCGCCGGGCGCCGAAGAAGAACTTGACCTACGAGCAGAAGACGACGCGCTGATCGCGGCCGAACTAGAGGCCGCACTCGCCAAGCGCGAAGCGGCCGAGTCCGCCGCGGGAGACGACGATTCAGAAGATGAATCAGGCCGTCGCCGCCGTCGTGGGCGCCGTGGCGGCCGAGGCCGCCGCCGCCCTGCTTTCGAGGCAACCTTCGACCACGGCGAAGAAGGATACGGGCTTTGGCTCGATCCGGCGATCGTCGACGATCCCGTCTACGCCGAACACTGGGCCGGACATCGTCCGATCGCCGTGACTATCGGTCCGGACCAGATCGTCATCTCCCGTGTCAACGAAGCGGCCGAGTCCGAGGGCGATGAGTCCAGCGATGAGACCGCCGGCCAGGCACGCACCGACCCCGCACAAAGAGCCGCGTAGCGCGTGACCGCCCGGTGCCGGTCCGTTGCCTGTTCAGGGCACGCGGATCGGCGCCGGGCGGTGTCGCCTACCGCAAAATCACGTAGGCCCGCTCGTCCGGTCTGACCATGCCGAGCTTGCGCGCCTCGAGTTCGACCGTCGAGTTGCGCTTGAGCGAGCGGGCGCGGGCCTTGAGCGCGCGATTCTCCTTGCCCAGCTGCTGAAGCTGGGCCTTCTGGGCGGCCGTCTCTTTGAGCTGCTTGACCCACGAGTGCAGAGGCGGCACGTAGAGAACGGCCATCACCAGCAGGATCACGATCATCCAGTTACCGGGCAACCGCTCCCAGCGGATCCCGCGCCGGATCGGGCTCCCGGCGCTTTTG
>JBASWU010000075.1:0-5145 GCA_049276635.1 Solirubrobacterales bacterium
ATCCAGGCATTCGACCGGATTGAGCGGGAACGAACGCAGACGGTTTCAGAGGAGGTGATGGCCGCCTAGACTGACGCCTTACCGGGAGCCTGGGCCGGTGGATTTACAGCAGTTTTGAGACGCGGCCGTTCTTTGGGTACTTAATGCGACGAGATGTTCAACTAGCGTGTGACTTAATCACATTTGATTGACCGAGTTCGTGAGTCGTGACGGCCGAAAAAGCGTGGGTATGGACCTCAACACTGCAATGCACCAATTTGATCTCGTCGAAGTGAATCTTCTCCGCTTGGAGGGCGTTTGGAGTGGTCGGCGCCTTGATCGTTGGTGGGGGGTTCTGAATAGTTACCAAAATGACCTTCATCAATCAATCGTTCGTTCGTCCAGAGGGATTTTTCCCGGTTTGCAGTGCAGGGAAACAGGGCGACGAAGCGATTTACGCTGGTCAAATAGCGGAGCGCCACTACTTTAAGGAACGCCCTAGCCCCGCCTCGCGCGCTTTGACAATCGCCGCCGCACGATCTGCAACCTGGAGTTTGTTGAAAATATTGCTCACGTGATTTCTGATCGTTTTTAGACTAAGCACGAGCTCGTCTGCAATTCGGGTGTTGCTCATCCCCGCGGCAATCATCCCGAGCACCTCGCGCTCGCGCTCGGTCAGCTCGGGAAAAGCTTGCATACTGGCGTCGGTGGCGCCAGCGAAGTAGTCGATTAGGCGCTGGGCAATCGCCGGGCCGAAGATCGCTTCGCCGGACGCCGCAGCGCGGATTGCGCGGAGAATGTCTTCTTGTTCGGCCCCCTTCAGCAGGTACCCACGAGCGCCGGCACGCATTGCTGCGAAGACCGAATCGTTGTCTTCAAACATCGTGAGAACCACCACACCGAGCGTCGGGTCGAGCTCGATCAGGCGGCGGGTCGCTTCGATGCCATTGAGATCCGGCATCTGGATGTCCATCAGCACCGCGTCTGGCGCCGTAACTAGCGCTTGTTCAATCGCTTGGCTGCCGGTCGACGCTTCGCCGACTACTTCAATATCGTCGGAGCCGTCGAGCATCAGCCGCAGGCCCTGTCGAAATGCTGGGTGGTCGTCGACGATCAGCACTCGGATCGCGCTCATCCGCTCACCTCACTGGACTCGGCGACGCTCACACGCCGCTCAGTCACCGGCGCGTCAACCAGCGGGAGAATCGCCGTCACGACAGTTCCGCCAGCGGCCGGCGTCAGGATCGCGCACGAGCCACCAAGTTCTTCGGCGCGTTCACGCATCGAACTCATGCCTACTCCGGCGGCGCAATCGGGTCGAAGGCCGACGCCGTCGTCAGCAATCACGAGTTCAAGCGATCCGTTCAGTGATATCTCAACTGTGCATCCGCGGGCGCGGGCGTGACGCGTCACATTCGTCATCGCTTCGAGCGCGATTCGGTAAGCGGCCACTTCGATCGCCGCCGGCAGTTGAACTGGGTCGACCGGTCCGGTGACCGAGATCCTCAGCGCGCCCTTGCCACCATCTGAAGAAAGCCGTGCCGCTTGCTGCATCAGCGCCGGTATTAATCCGACTTCGTCGAGTGCAGGTGGCCGCAATCCGTAAACCAAACGGCGAATATCGGTGATCGCCTCCTGCGCCTCGTCGCGCAGCTCTTTGAGCAAGTCTTCGGCGTCAGGCCGATCGACCATGCGGCGTGCCGCGTCGAGTTTCAGCACCATCGCGGCTAGCGCTGGTCCGATCCCGTCGTGGAGGTCGCGCCTGAGCCGCCGACGCTCTTCCTCGCGCGCCGTGACCAGACGTTCTCGCGAGCGCTGGAGGTCGACAGTCAATCGGACCGACTGCACGGCTGCTCCAGCATGGCCGGCTAGATCATCCAGCAGGCGGCGGTCTGCAGCGGCAAGCTCGTGACCCGGTGGCACTTCAGCGGCGATTCTGCCGACCGACTCTCCGCGATAGATCAAATCGCGACGCTCGATGCGGCCATTTCCGCGCTCGCCGTGGGCAGCAGTTACTTCCACCCCGCCTTCACGCTCGAACTCGACGGCGACGTATGGCAAACGCAGCGCCTCCGCCACCGAATCAACGACTGTTTGCACGACTTCGTCGGGAGCAAGTGTTTCGCGCAGTCGACCGCCAAGTCTCTGAAGCGCCGCATATGGATCACTACGGTCACCATAGATCCAACGGTCGACTCGTTTCTGGAGGTGCGCGTGGAGCGGCTGGATCAGAACCGCGACCAGCCCGGCGACGATTACGCCGGTGATGTCGCGATTGCCGATCAGCGAGCCAAACCCGGCGACCACGCCGATGTACGCGGCGACGACGAAAATAGTCAGTGAGCCGTAGACAAGCGTGCGGTTGATCACCAGTTCGATGTCGAAGAGTTGATGGCGCAGGATGCCGATTCCGATCGCAAGCGGCACGACGGCGACCATGAAAACCACCCCGACCGTCGTCAGAGTGCCGATACCGCCGGTGATCAGCGTGTCGGTCCAGCAGAGCAGCACTGCGCCCGGGAGCGTCAGCGCCGCATAAGCGAGCCACAGGATCTGCAGCCGCTCCGTGCCCACAGCGCGTTTGAGTCTCGCTCGTACCGCGAACGCGGCCGCGAAGAGGCTCGCGAGAATTCCCAGAACGAATGGGTAGCCGATCACGAGCACGACGACGGGCAGCTTCGGTAGCGGGTTTTGCAGGTGTTGGTAGGGCGACGGCAGCGGATCGTGGTCGAACATCGACACCACCATGTGGATCACGAAGGCAAAGCCAGCAGCCCAAGCCCACTTGCGCCAGCGCGGCGACGGCAGGTGACCGTCTGGAAAAACAAACGCGATTGCGGTCATGCCGGCGAACCAAACTGGCCACGTCGCGTTTGACGCATAGGCGACCAGCGCCGTACCCGGCAGAGTGCCGCTGTGATGGTGAACTGAATACGAGGGATAGATGTCAGTCAGGAAGCCAAGCGTGAGCAGCGTCGCGTGGCCCATCAGTAACCAGCCGATCGCGTTTCCCGGGCGCAGACGAGTGATCGTCCACCCCATTACCGCCGGTATCGCAACGATCAGCAGCGCTAGCAAACCGAGCGGCGTCGAGTTGCCGGGGCCACCGCCAACGAAGACGATCACGGCCAGCATCGTCGCGATCGGGAAAATCGTCAACGTCAACGCAGTAGCTCTGTGCAGGCGATTGTGCGCGATCGGCTTGCCGAACTGCTGGGCCTCGGCCGCGTCAAGCGTCGGAGCGTCCTTCGTCATTCACACATCATGCACGCAAATCGAGCGCAAATCGAGCGTTCCCGGCAATTTCCCGAGCAAGTCGGGACTCGCGCCGCTTGAAGCCGGGAACACCGGGCGGGGAACATCGCCGCATTGCAATCCCAATCAAAGGAGTTCCCAATGCAACAAGACAAGTTCCAACGCTTCCTCGCAGTTTCCGGCGTTCTCGCCGGAATCATGCTGATCGCCGGTCTCGTATTGACCGGGTCGGAACCAAGTGCCGACAACCCAAGTGTGCAAACGCTCACGAGCTGGTACGGAGACCACCGCACCGCGGCGACGATCGCAAACTTGGTGATCGCACCTCTATTTGCTTTCTTCATGCTGTTTTTCGGTACCGGCCTACGCGCGAAATTGCGCTCGGGCGAAGCCGGCGAATCGACGTATTCGTCGGTGGTGAGCAGTGCTTCGACGCTCGTTGCGTTTGCAGTCATTTTGATGGCCTCAATCGATGCAGCGCTCGTCGCCGCAGTACACAACCGCTCCGACCAAGCAGCGCAAACGATCTATCTGGTGGGTAGCTACACGTGGCTGCCTTGGGCTGCGCCCGCTGCCGCGTTGCTCGTCGCGACCGGCCTCGGGGGGCTTCGCACGGCTGCCTTTCCGACGGCGTTCAGCTGGATCTCGCTGGTACTTGGTGTTCTCACGCTCACCCCGTTCGGCATCGCAACGTTCATGATCCTGCCGCTCTGGCTGATCTTCAGTGGCGTGATGATGTTTCGCGGGCTAAACCCGAAGCCCGCTGCCCAGACGCGCAAAGCAGTCGTCGGCGCAACGGCGTAACTCCAATCTCTCATTTTTCCGATCTCACTACTGAAAGGCAGACCCATGATGTTTTCAATTCGCCGCGTTACCGGCGGGCTACTCCTGATCGCGGCCGTAGTCACCGCAGCAATCGCCGCATCCTCCGCCGGGGCGGCGGATCCCGTGTCGCGAACTCTCGTATTGACTGAACTGACCAAAGGGTCGACGTTCACTCATCTCCGCAACTCGAAGTCAAAATCGCCCGCGGCGAACCTTCAGGGCGATATCTTGGCCTTCACAAATCCGCTGGCCGACGCTGCGGGCAGCAAGGTCGGCACACTCGAAGTGTCCTGTCTCACTACGAAAGGAGCCAAGACCTTCACAAAGTCGCACGCCAATTGCCAGGCAACCGTGACGTTGGCCGATGGCAGTCTGGCCGGTCAGCTGAACGTGACTCCTGGGTCCGACGTCACGGGGGCGATCGTCGGCGGCACCGGCGCTTACGCAAACGCGCGCGGAGTGATCTCGTCCAAATCAGTGAACAAGGCGACCGTCGACACAATCACGTTGTCGAACTGAATCGAGCGATCTCATTCGCGAGGCGAAGCGGTCGGGCGGCGAATTGTCGTTCGGCCGAGTCGACCCGTCTTAATGCGCGAGTCGCGGTGCGAACTACGCAGCGTTCGAAATGCGCTGGCGCCGATTTGCGCTCTCGGGCAGATGAAAGCGCCCTAAGAGCCTGTCTCATTAACTCTCATCGCCCCAGCAGGATTTAGCCCAGCCCCATCGCAAAGTCAGGCATGACTACTTATGCGAAGGACTCAATCAAGGCACGCAGCAACGACAATAAGCGCCGCGCGACGATGGCGGGTGTCTTCAGAATGCCCGATGAAATGTGGGAGCGCATTGAACCGCTAATTCCCGCCCACATCAACACGCATCGCTTCGGCGGCGGCAGGCCGTGACCAGCCCCCAATTGATGATCCACCCACAATGAGAGACTTTTTACTTGTCCCAGCCTGAACCGCCCCGGCAAACTTGGAGGCCAATCCGTTTGAGAGGATTAGGCCATGTCAAGACAATCGAGGTATCCAGCAGAAGTTCGTGAGCGTGCCATCGCCCTTGTGCTCGAGCACAAGGGCGAGT
>JBASWU010000076.1:0-6441 GCA_049276635.1 Solirubrobacterales bacterium
TTTACGGCAGTGACCAGATTCACATGGGCGCGCGGCTCTTCGATCCCTCCACCGGGCGTTTTACGTCACGAGATCCCGAACCCGGCGCGCCGACTTCACCGCAGAGCCAGAACCCATATGCCTACGGGCTCAATGCGCCGGGGCGGTATTACGACTTGGATGGGCGGTTTGCCGAGCCGCTCGTCGCCACATGTGTCGATCCCGTTCAACCCCTCTGCTGGATCGGCGTTGGAGGCACGATCATCGGAGTAGGCGCGATCGTATTCGTGAACAGCGATGGCGGTGAAGGCGTGGAGGATCTGGGAGATGACGCCAGTGATGCGCTTGGGAAGGGTCCGAAGGATGAGGGTCCAGGCGCCAATGAAAAGGATCCTGGGAAGAGTCCGGAAACGTCCCCCATCGAGCCCTCAAAATTTCGGGGCGCGACGGTTGACGAAGTCGATGTCATCGCGCGCCGTGCTGGCTATGAGGTTCGACCAGGAAAGCTAGGGGGTGCGAATCCTGCCACTCGCTACTACAAGCCTGGTACCAATCGATCGGAGGGTTTCCGGGTGCGGCCGCGTGGTGTCGACGGGCAGGGTGGCCTGAAGGGTGGACCTTATGTGAAATTCTTCGGAGGTAAACACCACGGCAAGCGCATCCCGCTGAAAGGTAATTCTGCACCTTGACAAAGCCCATTCGCGAAATGAAACTTGAACTGGTCGAACTGGGGATGGAGGGCGAGACACCAATCCCGGAAGCTATGCAATACGAAAGCATCGGCGGTCGAGCCGACGATACGGAAGCCTGGCATTCGGTTGCTATCGCATTGAAGGAGCTGGTGAGAGAGAATCTGGTACTGATCTTCATGGGGCCCTCAAACCAAGACACGACACTCGTCGACCCTGAGTTCGCTATTGACATGCTCGACGACCCCAAGTGGTTCCAGTATGGGGACGAACCCGACGAAGTCAGGCTTGAGTTCATCGCGTCGGAAAACTGGAAGGGTCCACGACCAGTGTTCCAACGCCGCCGGTCAGATCATCGCTAGCCAGGACGCGCTCGGCAACCAAACAACCTTCCAACACGACGCCAACGGCAACGTCATCAGTCAGACCGACATCCGTGGCACGTCAACGTCTACCTACGACGCTCGAAACCGCCTAACCCAGCTAACCGACACCTCGGGCCGTACCCACCGCTTCACCTACGACCCAGACGGCAACCCAACCACCCGCCAAACCCTCAAGACCTCGGCATCAGGCGATCTGGCGACCATCCTTCGCCAGCAAAACACCTACGACCTTGCGGGTCGCCTCACCCAGGCATACACCCGCAACCGCGACGGCGAGACACTGTCGCGCCTGGCCTACTCCTACGACGACAACAACAACCCCACCAGTCGCTTCGCCAATTCGGCCACCCAGCGCTACACCTACGACGCGCTAGACCGCCTCACCAACGTCTCCTACTCAGATGGCTCTGCCGACACCTACACCTACGACGCGTCCGGAAATCGCCTCACCAAGGACTCACAGCCCTACACCTACAACGCCCTAAACCAGATGCTCACCGCCCCGGGCGGCCGCGGCTTCACCTACGACCCCCAAGGCCTTCGGACATGCGCCGGCGTCGCTGATTAACCTCTGACGTGGCGGCCTGACCGACGCCGAGACACGCCGATGCTCGCATCCGACTCACAATTTCACGATCACGCCAGTTCGCCACGCGGGCTGGGCGCCCTTCCGCGCGACGGATTCGTCGGAGCCGCGGGCGGTTCGGCCTGCGGCGATCTGACCACGATCGGCCTATCGGTGTCCGCTGGACTGATCACGGCCGCCGGGTTCACCGCCGACGGTTGCGTCGCCTCGACCGCCGCCTCCAGCGCGGTCGTAGAGCTGGTGGCCGGTCGTCAGATACTGCAGGCCGCTCGCATCGGGCGCGACCGGATCGCCGCCGAACTCGGGGGGCTCAGTCCAGAGCGAATGCACGCCGCCGTGCTGGCTGAAGAGGCTCTGCACCGCGCGCTCGGCGCGTGCCTGGCGACCGGGACTTCGGCGCTCGCCGAGCCGGCGCCGGATCGTGTTCTGGTCGCGATGAGCGGCGGCGTCGACAGCGCCGTCGCCGCGATGATGCTCGCCGAGCGCGGTGCCGACACCGTCGCGCTGACGCTACAGCTGTGGGACGATCCCGGCACCGACGGCTCGGCCAGCTGTTGCTCGCCGCAGGCCGTGACCGCCGCGCGGCGGTTGGCGCAGGGGATGGGAATGCCGCACCTCACCCTCGACCTGCGCGACGCGTTTCGGCGCGGCGTCGTCGAGCCGTATGTCGGCGCGTTCGACGAGGGGCTGACACCGAATCCATGCGTCGGCTGCAACGGACATGTGCGTTTTGATGCGCTCGACACCGTTCGCGCGCGACTCGGAGCGGCGACGCTGGCGACCGGTCACTACGCGCGCATCGAGGCCGACGCCGAGGGTCCGCTGCTCGTTCGCGCGGCCGACGATGACAAAGACCAGACATACATGCTCGCCGCCGTCGACCCCGCCGTGCTGGCACGCACCGAGTTTCCGCTCGGCGCGCTGACCAAGCCCGAGGTGCGCGATCGCGCCGCGCGGGCGAGCCTGTCGGTTGCGAATAAGCCGGAGAGCCAGGATCTCTGCTTTCTCGCCGGGATCGGGAGAGACGGCTTTCTGCGGCGCCACGGCGGACCCGGGGATCGGCCCGGTGCGGTTGTCGATCGCGACGGGCGCGAGCTGGGCCGTCACCGCGGCGCCCACCGCTACACCGTCGGGCAGCGCCGCGGTCTGGGAATCGCAGCTCCTGAGCCGCTCTACGTGCTTGGCGTCGATACCGACTCGAATGTCGTGACCGTCGGGCCGCGCGATGCGCTGGCGGTCTCGAACGTGCGCCTGCTGGGCGCTCGGCTGTTGCGCGACGGCGATTGGGTCAATCGCGTGAAACTGCGCTACCAAACCGAACCCGCGGCCTGCCGAATCGTCGGCGCACCGCCGGCCGGCTCGCACCGCGAACTGACCGTCAGGCTCGACGATCCCGTTCTGGGTGCGGCTCCGGGCCAGGTGGCCTGTTTGATGCGCGATGAGGCGATTATCGGCTGGGCGACGATCGCGCGCTCGCGCGCGGCCGCGCAATCGCCGGCCCGCGGGTATCGCGTCGGCGAACGCGCCAAACTACACGCCTGACCGCCGCCCCGGCGCGCCACTGGGCGACCAATCCTCCCGCCGAAAGCCTGTCAAATGAAATCCAACGAGATTCGCGAAACCTTTCTCTCATTTTTTGAGCAGCATGGTCACCTACGGATGCCCTCGGCTTCGCTGGTTCCGCCGCAGGCAGATGCGTCGGTGCTGCTGACGACCGCCGGTATGCAGCCGTTTAAGCCCTACTTCCGCGGCCAGGAGACGCCGCCGCGCTCGCGCCTGACCAGTTGCCAGAAGTGTTTTCGCACGACCGACCTCGACGAGGTCGGCAAGACGGCGCGTCACTTGACGATGTTCGAGATGCTTGGCAATTTCAGCTTCGGCGACTACTTCAAGCGAGAGGCGATCGCGTTCGGCTACGACCTCTCTATCAACGGGTTTGGCTTTGCCCCGGACAAGGTCTGGGTCACCGTCTTCGGCGGCGACGACGGTCTCGGGCTCGGCGCCGACGACGAGGCGATCGGATACTGGCGCGCCGAGGGCGTGCCCGACGAGCGGATCGTCCGGCTCGGACGCGAAGACAACTTTTGGCAGGCCGGATCGACCGGGCCCTGCGGTCCGTGTAGCGAGCTGTACTTCGACCGCGGACTTGACTTCGGCGCCGAGGGCGACCGCCCCGGCGGCGACGGCGAACGTTTCCTTGAGTTCTGGAATCTCGTGTTCATGCAGTACGAACTCGCCGAGGATGGTTCGCTGAGCGAACTTCCGGACAAAAACATCGATACCGGCATGGGGCTGGAACGGATGGCCGCGATTTTGCAGGACAAGCCGTCGGTCTACGAGACCGACAACTTCTGGCCGCTGATCGAACTCGGCCAGCGGCTTGCCGGCGTCACTTACGGGGACGATCCCGCGGTCACCAAAGCGCTGCGCGTGCTCGCCAACCACTCGCGGTCGATGGTCTTCCTGATTGCTGACGGGGTTGTGCCCAGCAACGAAGACCGCGGTTACATCCTGCGCCGCGTGATGCGTCGCGCGATTCAGCAGGGCCGCTCGATCGGGCTCGATCACTGCCTCGCCGCGTTCGCCGACGGGGTGATCGAGTTGATGGGCGAGATATATCCCGACCTGCACACCCACCGTGACGCCGTTGTCGAGTGGGCGACCGCCGAGGAGGCGAGTTTCGGGCGTACGCTCGACCAGGGAACGCAGCTGCTGCGCGAGCTGATCGACGACGCCAAGCTTTCGAAACGGCCGGCGATCGATGCCGCCGACGCCTTCAAGCTTCACGACACCTTCGGCTTTCCATTCGACCTGACCAGGGAGCTGCTCGCGGCCGCCGGCCTCGGTGTCGACGCCGGCGGTTTTGACGAGCTGATGAGGCAACAGCGCGACCGCGCGCGCTCGGGCACGCGCAAAGCCGGCGCGGCCGGCGGTCGTGAGGCGATCGAACATTTCGCACTCGACGTCAAGCGCGAGACCGAGTTCGTCGGTTACGAGGATCTCGAGCGAGCAACCCGCGTCCTTGGCGTTGCGCCCAGCGTCGACGGCGCTAGCGGCCGGGTACTGCTGAAGCTCGCCGAGAGCGTGTTCTACGCCGAAGGCGGCGGTCAGGTGTCCGACTCCGGAACGCTGCGCGCCGAAGGGGCGAGCGGCTCCGTGCTCAACGTCTATCGCCTCGGTGACGACCAGGCCGTCCTCGTTGAAGTTGACGAAGGGGAGTTCCTGCCCGAGATGCGCGTGACGGCGTCGGTCGCCCGCTCGGCGCGGTTTGCGACCGCGACCCATCACACCGCGACCCACCTTCTGCACGCCGCATTGCGCGAGCGGCTGGGCGCGCACGTGCGGCAGGCCGGGTCGGCCGTGCGACCGGACAAGCTGCGCTTCGACTTCACCCACGGCCATGCGCTTACGCGCGAGGATCTTTCTGCGATCGAGGATCGCGTCAACGGCTGGATCGCCGACAACCATCCCGTACACGCCGTGGTCACGACGCGTGACGAGGCCGAGCGGATGGGCGCGATGGCTTTGTTCGGCGAAAAATACGGCGACCGGGTCCGGATGGTCGAAGTCGGTGACGGCCTGCACGCCGTTTCCCGCGAGCTTTGCGGCGGGACGCACGTCGCCTCAACCGGCGAGATCGGCGTGTTCACGATCGCCCAGGAGACGTCGAGCGCCGCGAACGTGCGCCGGATCGAGGCGCTCGCCGGGCCGGCGGCGGCGACCCTACTGCGAGAGCGCGAGCGCGAGCTGCGCGCGGTCGCCGACGCGCTCCGCGTTAAGCCAGAGGACGCCGCGACGATTGTGCGTGAACACGAGGCCCGGTTGAAGAAGCTCGAAAGGCCCGGCGCACAGAGCCGCACGGTCTCCGACGACGTGATCGCCTCGCTCGGCGGGCAATCGACCGAACTCGCCGGCACACGTGCGTTGGTCGCCGCCGTCGGCGATGAGGCGGTCGGAGCGGGTGACGTTACCGATTTGCGAGCGCTTAGCGACCGTCTCCGCGACAAATTCGACCTTGAGGTCGTCGTGCTCGGGGGTAGTGCCGAGGGACGGGTTCAGCTGGTCGCCAACGTCGCGGCGACGGCTATCGAGCGCGGTATCAAGGCCGGAGCGCTCGCGCGACTCGCGGCCGAGACCGTCGGCGGCGGTGGCGGCGGCCGGGACAACTTGGCCCAGGCCGGAGGCCGCGATCCCGAAAAACTTCCGGAAGCGCTCGACGCCGTTCGTGCGGCGATCGCGAGCGTCGGCGCCGTTTAACGCGGTGCGTGTTTTGGCCCTCGACCACGGCCGTGCGCGCTGCGGTTGCGCGATGAGCGATCCGACCGGAACGCTTGTGCGCCCGCTCGCGGCGATCGCGCGGCCCGACTCCGGCGACGGCATCGAGGCGATCGCACGGCTCGTCGCACGACACCGGCCGGCCGAAATCGTCGTCGGTCTGCCGCTGCTCGAAAGCGGGAGCGAAGGCAGCCAGGCCGCCGCGGCACGGGCTTTCGCCGGGCGTCTGTCCGCCATCGTCGAGCCGCCGGTCAGACTGCATGACGAGCGTTATACGACACGGCAGGCACGCGATAGCCGGGCGTTCGGCGCGAGCGCCGAAATCGACTCGCTGGCCGCCGCGCACCTGCTTGAGGCCTACCTGCAGTCCTTGGCGGCGCGGCGATCCGGCGACGGCGGCCGATGAGCGGCCGTAGCGCAGATGCGCGCGAGCGCGCACGCCGCGAGCGCGAGCGCCGTCGTCTCGGCGGTTCTCCCGAGCCGGAGCCTTCTGTGCCACCACCACCACCGCCCGCCGCCATCGACT
>JBASWU010000077.1:0-5197 GCA_049276635.1 Solirubrobacterales bacterium
CGCGACCGCGGCGCGCCGGGGGTCGCGATCGGCATATGGCGCGTCGGCGGACTTCGCCGACGCGCGCCACCGCGCCGAATCCGTGCTCGCACGGCACAACAGCATCGCCGCGCTGATGAGCGACCGACTCGAGTTCGATGACGTCAATCGCGGACAGACCGGCCGGGTCGGAGAGGTCGGCGCCGCCACGACGATCATTCACGGCTCGCGCGACGCCAGCGTGCCGTTGCGCAACGCGCGCCGGCTCGAAGACGCGCTGCCGAATTCGAGCTTGGTCGAAGTGGCCGGCGCGACCCATATTCTTCCCGAGACCCACCCGGCCGTCGTCGCCGAGGCGATCGTCGCGGCGACCGCGAACAGCTCGTCCCCGGCCGCGCCCGACTCCAAGCCGAGATGATCCAACAGATCGACACCAGGTTCCGTGGCATCAGACGCTCGATCTGCTGCTTCCGCGTCGGCGACGTATTGATCGACCCCGGGCCGGCCGAGTCGATCGGCAACGTGATCGAGGCGCTCGGCGATCTCGTGCCGGCGACCGTGCTGCTGACGCACGTGCATCTCGACCACGCCGGCGGGACCGGTTCGCTCGTCGAGCACTATCCCGAGCTTCAGGTTTACATTCACGAAACGGCGGTCGAGCACGTCATCGACCCAAGCCGCCTGATCGCCAGCGCCAACAGGGTTTTCGGCGACATCGAGCCGATCTTCGGCACGCCGCTTGCCGTTCCCGGCCGCAACGTGCATCCGCTCGTCGATGGCGACGTGATCGCGGGGATCGAGGCCGTTCACACTCCCGGGCACTCCGGCCATCACCTCGCCTTCTGGCACGACGCGACCAAGACGGCGTTCACGGGTGATATCGCGGGCGAGTCGATCGCCCCGCACGATCTGGTGATCGCGCCGACCTCGCCGCCCGAGATCGACGTCGAGGCGTGGCTGGCCTCGATCGATCGCGTCGCCGCGCTCTACCCGTCGACCCTGCTGATGACCCATTTCGGGCGCGTGACCGACGTCGCGGGCCAGCTCGAGCGCGCCAAGCGTGAGCTAAAGCGCGGCGCACAGCACGCCCGGCGCGACAGCCAAGAGGAGTTCGTGACCTATCTCGAGCGCGAACTCGAGACCGTTCCGCCAGACATCGCCGAGGCGCTCTACAACGCGGCGCCACCGCTGGACCAGCTGTATCTCGGCTACGACCGGTATTGGTCCAAACGCGGGCGGGTTTAGCCGCAATAGCGCGGCAAAACCGCGTAAAATCCCGGTGATGCCATCTCTGGCCGGCAAAACGATCGAGCGCCCTGTGACCCGCGGTCCGGGGTCGGGTCTCGGCGACCTCTGGCACGTGATCGTGCTCAATGACGACCACAACACGTTCGACGGGGTCGCGCGGATGCTCGCGCGCACACTTCCCGGAGTGACGCTCGAAGGCGGTTACGAGTTGGCCGGCGTGATCCACAACGCCGGTCGCGCCACGGTGTGGTCGGGCCAG
Organism: Solirubrobacterales bacterium; assembly: GCA_049276635.1. Classification (GTDB taxonomy): domain Bacteria; phylum Actinomycetota; class Thermoleophilia; order Solirubrobacterales; family JACPNS01; genus JACPNS01. Next base: position 1,487 of record JBASWU010000077.1, read on the forward strand.
CTGGAAATCGCGGAGCTCTACTGGGAGCAGCTCTGCGACTTCGGTCTGACGATGGCCCCGCTGGCTCAGGGTTAGACGGCGGCGGCTCGCCGCTGCGCGTCGTACGCCGTCGAGACCTCGAGGATCGTGCGCGACACCAGCTCCGGGTCGTCGGACATCGGCACATGGCCGAGGCCTTCGAGCCTGACCCAGTCAGCGTAAGGCAGAACGCGGCGCCAACCGCGGGAGTACCGCTCGTACGGCAGGATTCGGTCCTTGCTGCCCCAGGCGATGCGAATCGGCCCCTCGGCGCCGGACATATCCGCCGGATGATTGACGACCGGCGCGAACCGGAGGTACTGATCGCGCGCCGGGCAGTGCTTGGCGGCCGAGAGCCACTCCTGGGCGAGCGGGCCGGCCAGCCGCTCGGGGTAGCCGACGAATTCCCGGTGCGTGACCCAGCGGCCGCGTGGCCGGGCCGCGAGCCGTCGAGCCGCCGGATAGGACAGCGCGAGGGTGATCTGCAGGCGGCGAAACAGCGCGACGATTCGTTTGGTCTCCGCGGAGTTCAGATCCCAGCCGCCGCCCGGCGCGAGCGCGACGGTCGAAAGCGCGCGGCCGCGCTTGGCCAAGAGCAGTGCGATCCAGCCGCCGAGCGAGTTGCCGACGATGTGCGCCTTGTCCCAGCCGAGCTCGTCGATCTGAAGCTCGATGCTGTTGACCACGGTGTCGACGATGTGTTCGCCCGGGTCCGGCAGCGGGGGACCGCCGTGGTGCCCGGGCAGGATCAGCGACGCGACGTCGTGATGTTCGCGCAGATACGGCAGCAGCGGATCCCACATCACCGGGGTGCCGGTGAATCCGTGGATCAGAACCATCGGTGTCTTGGCGCCGTGCGAGTTGTGTCGACTGGTGTCCATCGGTGGAAGCCGACGCCACCGGGCGGCCCGGTTACTCGGCGGCGGTCGAAGCTGTTATCGGCTCGGCCGGCCGATTCACAAAGCCCAGCGAGTGGACTTCCTGCCATGTGTAGAGCTGTGGCACGACGAAATAGCCCGAGATCTCGGCGCGGCCGCGCTTGAGATCGTCGGAATTCCAGTAGCGCTCCCAGTCGGACTTTTCGTCGAAGAACGCGTATTGCTTGACGATCAACTCATCGTCGGCCTGACGCACGAGCATGTAGCCCTTGGCGCCGTAGTTGATCGCGAGTTCGGCGTAGGGCCGCCACGCCTCGATGAACTTGTCACTGCGAAACGGCGTGATGTGCCAGATCAGTTCCACTGCCTTGGCCATGCTGATCAGCCTCCGACTTCCGCGCGAATCGCGCCGGGGCCTTCGGCGGTCTTGCCGAGTCCCGTCTCGTTCGCTCCGACGAGGATCGCGATTTTTCCGAGATGTTTGTTGTCGCGCAGGAGTTGGTGTGACTCCGGCACGCGGTCAAAACCCATCGTCTGCCACAGCACCGGGCTGATCAAGCCCTGCTCGATCAACGCGTTGGCCCTGGTGGCCTCCCAGGCGTTGGCGAAGTGACTGCCGATGATCTGCTTCTGGCGCATCCACAGATAGCGCACGTCGAAGTCGAGCTGGTAACCACTGGTGGCGCCGCAGATCACGACCTTGCCGAACGGCTTGACCGCCAGCACGCTGGTCGGGAACGTCGCTTTGCCGACGTGCTCGAAGACGATGTCCGGCGCGCCGCCGAGGATTTCGGCGACGTCCTTGGAGAAGCGGCGACTCTCCTTGAAACGTGCCTTTTCCTCGTCGGCGGTCTCGCCGCCCTTGCGCTGAAAGGCATAGTCACCGCGATCGATGTAGTCGACCGCGCCGAGCTGCTTGACCAGCTCGCCCTTTTCGGGCGAGCTGACGACGCCGACCGACTGGGCTCCGGCCATCTTGACCAGCTGCGTGGCGAATACGCCGAGGCCGCCGGCGGCGCCCCAGATCAGGACGCGGTCGCCGCCCTGCAGCTGGCAACGATCGATCAGCATGCGGTAGGCGGTGAAGTAGGTCAGTCCGTAGCTGGCGGCCTCTTCCCAGGTGAGGTTCTTGGGCTTGGCCAGCAACTGCTGCGCCTGCACTTTGGCGTACTGGGCGAAGCTGCCCCAAGTGGTCTCGTAACCCCAAATCTGCTGGCTGGGCGCCGCGAGCGGGTCGAAGCCATGCACCTCGACGTCTTCGTAAGAGGCCTGGTTGCAATGCACGACGACCTCGTCGCCGGGCTTCCAGCGGGTCACGCCCTCGCCGACCTTCCAAACGATTCCGGAGGCGTCGGATCCGCCGATGTGATGGTCCTCGGGGTGAGAGCGAAAGACCGAGACCGGCTCGCCGAGCGCCGCCCAGACGTTGTTGAAGTTGACGCCGGCGGCCATCACCTTGATCACGACCTCGAAGGGGCCGGGCTCGGGGCACGCGATCTCCTCGAGTTTGATCGCGTCCTCGGGCTCGCCGAGCCGGTCCTCGCGGATCACCCAGGCCAGCATCGTCTTGGGCAGCTCGCCCGGCTCGGTGGTGTTCTCGGTGAGCTGCGAAAGGTCTACGTCGTTGAGTTCAAGTACGGGCAAGGTTGTTCTCCTGTAAGAGTTTCCGTTAAACCGCCGCCGTCGTTATCGCGGCGACCGGTGCGGATCCGGCCGCCGGTACAGGCTATGTGAAGCCGCGCAATCGTATCGTTACGCCGATGGCTCCGCATGAGCCGATACCCTCTCGTCCGGTGGAGGGGTCAACGAAACCGGTTCGGAGTTCGATCGCGCGCGCTTTGGCGGCCACCGCGTTGCTCTCCCTGACCGCGGCCGTCGCGGGCTGTGGGACCGAGAGCTACAACAACGACTCCAAACCGCCGGCGGTGCTGACCGTCGGTGTCGCGATCAACGAAGACGAGATCGCCGTCGCCCCGGCCAAGTTCGACGCCGGTCCGACACGCCTGATCATTACCAACCAGACCGGAGCCAAGCAGCTGGTCACGGTGTCGACCGACCGCAACGAACGCACCGTTCCCGTCGACGTCAGCCAGACGGCGAGCTTCAAGCTGACGATTGAGCCGGGCTTTCTCTCGATCGACGCCGACAATGCCGCGGCCGATCCATTTGAGGTCAACGTCGGTCCGCCGCGCGCGAGCGCCCAGCAGGACCTCGACCAGCCGTAGCGACCGATCTCGGAAACGCCCGAGCACGGGTCCGGTCCGCCGTTACGGCGCGGACCCTGCGCCAATCGCCACGAGCGGCCGGCTAGCCGCGCGTGTTGTTCTGCTTGCCGGAGTTGTCGAGTTCGGCGCGACGTGACTCGATCTGGCCCAGCTTGCGCTGTAGGCGGTCCCACGAACGGCCTTCCGCCTCGTCGTATGCCTCACCGGTCAGTCCATCGAGGCTCTTGGAGTAAATGCGCCACGCCTTCGCCTCCGACTCTTCGAGCCGGGCGAGTTCCGTGCCGACGGGCTGTTGGCTGACAGTTGCCATGCGGTTCTCCAATCTCGAGTTTCGATCATCGGCCGATGATCCGAACCGGTTCCCAAAGATTACTCGCCGCCACGACGGAGGCGCTTGGTCCCCATTTCGCGGTTCTCCATATAGAACATTTCGGCCGACTCGGCGATTCGGTTGAGTTAAGTATCGGACAATTGTGCGTCCGCGGCCAGGTCAAGTTCCCGGCTCGAGTACGCGGGCGATGATGCCACCCGCGTCGACGCTGTCGCCCGGGCCGGCCTCGCGGCGAAGGATCGCCAGCGCGATCGGGCCG
>JBASWU010000078.1:0-19005 GCA_049276635.1 Solirubrobacterales bacterium
GCTCGCCACCGCGCTCGGGGTTTCGCGCCCGCGGATGATCGTCGGCGGAATCGAGCCGAGCGCCGCGCAGCTCGCCGTCTTCGCGTCCTGGATCGAGCGCCGAGCCGGGCAGCTCGTCCGCCAGCGCCAGGGCGACCGCACCACTGCCGGTCGCGACATCGAGGATCGCGCACGGCCGGCCGGCCTTGACCACGGACACGAGCAACTCGGTCTCCGGCCGCGGGATCAGCACGCGCCGGTCGACGGCCAGCTCGATCCGCCGGAAGCCCTTGGACCCGGTGATGTAGGCGACCGGCTCGCGTGCGGCTCGGCGCTCGATCCAGGACGCGAAGACGGCGAGCTGCGCGGCGCTCGGCTCGATTCCGCCGACGATCATCCGCGGGCGCGAAACCCCGAGCGCGGTGGCGAGCAGCAGCTCGGCATCCAGCCGCGGCATCTCCACCCCACTGTGTTCGAGCCTGGTGGCGGCGGTCGCGACGAGTTCGCGTGTTGACGCCACTTTTAGCTCCGCGACGACGTCCACAGCGCGGCTAGACGGTGGCCGTCTGCGCCTCTAGCGCGAGGCGTTTTTCGTCGGCCTGCAGCGCGGCGGTGAAATCTTCGAGCTCGCCGGCCAGCGCGGCATCGAGATTGTGGGCGGTCAGCTTGATCCGGTGATCGGTGATCCGGCCCTGCGGAAAATTGTAGGTGCGGATCTTTCCCGATCGCTCGCCGGTGCCGACCTGGGACTTGCGTTCGGCGGCCTCGAGCGCGCGCTGTTGCTCGAGCGCGCGCTCGTAGAGTCGGGCGCGCAGGACGCGCATCGCCTTCTCGCGGTTCTGAAGCTGCGATTTTTCGTCCTGCATCGAGACGACGACACCGGTCGGTTTGTGCGTGATGCGCACGGCGCTGTCGGTCGTGTTGACCGACTGGCCCCCCGGCCCCGACGAGCGGTACACGTCGATCTGCAGATCGTTGGGGTCGATCTTGACGTCGACCTCTTCGGCGGCCGGCATCACGGCGACGGTCGCCGTTGAGGTGTGAATGCGACCCTGCGACTCGGTCTCGGGCACGCGCTGGACACGGTGCGTGCCGCCTTCGTGCTTGAACACGCTGTAAGCGCCGTCGCCCTTGATCTCGACGGTGAAGTGACCGCCGTCGTCGGCGGAAAGCGTGTCGACCTTGTAGCCGAGCCGTTCGGCGTAACGGGTGAGCATGCGATATAGATCGGCGGCAAAAAGGCCGGCCTCGTCGCCGCCGGTTCCCGGACGCAGCTCGATGATCACGTCCTTGTCGTCGTTGGGGTCGCGGTCGACCATCGCCAGGCGGATCTCCTCTTCCAGCTCCTCGATGCGCAGCTTTGACGATTCGTACAGCGCGGCGAACTCCTCGTCCTCGGCTACGTAGCCTTTGGCGCCCTCCATGTCGCTCTGCGCACGGCGCAACTCGGCCACGAGGCCGTGGGCGGTCTCGACCTGGCTGTACTCGCGGCCGACCTCGGCGTAGCGCCGGCGATCGTTGATCACGTCGGGGTCGGTCATCTGCCGGCTGAGTTCGGCGAAACGGTGCTCGATCTGTTCGAGTAGCTGGGTGATCATCGCGTTGTTTTTGATTCTATGGCCGCGCCGGCCTCGCACCTGCGCGCGGACCCGCCCAGCGGCGGCGGCGCGGCGTCAGGCGACGATCTCCATGCCGATCTCGTCCTCGTCTTTGGCGGCGCGCGGGTCCTCTTTGGCGAGTACCTCGTTGAGCGAGGCGATCGCCACCGCGAGCTGCTCGCGGTCGGGCTCGCGTGTGGTCAGGCGCTGAAGCTGCAGCCCCGGCCACATCACGGCGCGCGCCCAGGCGTGAGTGCGGTGCTTGCCGATCAGTTTGATCAGCTCAAACGCGAGGCCCGCGACCAGCGGAACGGCAACCACCCGTGACGGGTAGAGGATGTACCAATCGGGACGACCGAGCGGGACGAGCACGAAGATCGAGACGATGAAAACCAGCAGCAGGAAGCTCGTGCCGCAGCGCGGATGAAAACGACTGAATCGCGCGGCGTTCTCGGGTGTCAGCGGTAGGCCGGCTTCGTAGTTGAAGATCGTCTTGTGTTCGGCGCCGTGGTACTCGAACACGCGCTTGAGATCAGGCAGGAACGAGATGATCCAGAGGTAGAGGACGAAGATCACGATCCGTGTCACCTTCTCGAACAGCACGAAGCCGAGGTCGCTGTCGTTGTTCGCCTGAAGCAGGCTCGTGATGCCCAGCGGCAGCAGAAAGAACAGCCCGACGGCGAACAGCAGGCTGAAGATCACCGTGATCACCCACGTGGCGCCGCCGATCTCTTCCTCTTCCTCGCCGAGCTGCTTGTTGGCGCTGATGCCAAGCGCCTTGATGCCGATGCCCATCGACTCGACCAGCGCGACGACCCCACGGACCACCGGCAGCTTGTAAAAACGGTTGGTCTTGACCTTGCTCTCGAAGTCGTGAACCTCGGTCTCGATCGTGCCGTCCTCGAGGCGCACGGCGACTGCCCAGTGCTTGACGCCGCGCATCATCACGCCTTCGATGATCGCCTGGCCGCCGACCGGGGCGTCGCGCGTCGCGACGAGATGGCCGCCATCGGCGCTGGTCGACGCCGATGCCTCCTGAAATCCGGCGCCGGTTGCCGGTGTCTCCCGCGAGCCGGCGCCGGTCGTCGGCGCCGCTCTGCTGAACGATCGGTCTGGCGTTAGATCCGCCGCCATCGGCGTGCTCCTAATGGGATAAGCGCGCTAGCCGCGGCGCTGAGATGACTTGGCCGCGCGGCGCTGGAAGCGCTCGACGCGACCGCCGGTGTCGACCAGCTTCTGCTTGCCGGTGTAGAACGGGTGGCACTGCGAGCAGAGCTCGACGTGCAGGTCCGGCTTGGTCGAACGCGTGATGAAGGAGTTGCCACAGCTACAGGTGACGCGTGCTTCGACGTAATCTGGGTGGATTCCCGTCTTCATAGGCGATCGAGTTTAGACGGTCGTGCGTGGCGACCGTTCAGCAGCCGACCGAGAGTCGGTTATTGCGCCGCGAAGTCTCCCGGATCAGCCGCTGCGGGTCGATCGCGACTTCGAGCAGACCCGGGCACTTCGGGCCGTAGAAGACAACCTTGTAGGTGGCGCGCGCCGGGATCTGGTCGTGGTTGAGTTCCGTCGTCGCCGGCCCGGCCAACAGCGCCGCCCCGTTGAGGCTCGCCGACACCGGAATGCCGTTGGCGTTGGAGACGCTCGAATGGCCGCGGTTGGCGAGCTCGACCTCGTAGATCGCCGGATAGGCGGAAAAGGGATCGCCGGACGCGGCTCCCGGATTGGGGTAGCCCGCGACTTTGTTGATCACGAGGTCCGGCAGCGCTCGGCTCTGCTTGCAGAGTGCCGAAACCCGTTTCGCCGCGGCGACGATTTTGCCGGCCGAGTCGGACCAGCGATACCGGACCTTCGCGCGGTAGTGCGCGCGGGTTTCGACCGGCGTGACCGCAAGATTGTGTACGTAGGACGTTACCGCCGGCTCGCTGCTGGAAAGCCACGTCTCGAGGCCGTTCTGATCGGTCGCGGGGACGCGCTTGAAACGCCGCTGGCCGATGTAGCGGCGATAGAGCGAGAACCGCATCTCCATCTTGCCGCCGGCGTCGATCGTCGACATCGTGCTCTTGAACGTGAGCTTGCGGTCGGCATAGAGCGCCGCGCCCCTGCACTCGTCCACGATCAGCCGGGTTTTGCCTGGAGCCTGGCGCGCGGGGGCGTCTGCGCGCGGCTTGGCCACGGCGCTCGTCGCGACGAGCGCGACCAGGGCGATCACTGCGATCGCGGCGAGAGAGAGTCGGCGAATGCGTTGCATCTGTCTCTTGAACAGTTCCGGGGCAAGATAGTTGCGGGGGCGGTGTCCGGTCCGCAGTGCCGCCGCGCGGCTCGAACATACCGGTCGGCGGTACCGGTCGGCACGGCGCGCGCGGATCGCCGGCCTACCGAACAAGGCCGGCGCCCAACGAGCGCCGGCCCTGCTCAGTCCTTGCCGGCCGCCTGGGCGATCAAACAATCTGGTAGAGCGGGCCGTCGCCACCTTCGGGCGGCGTCAGCCGACCGCCTTTGGCGGTGATCGCACCACACTGCACGCAGTTCGATGGTGTCACGTGAACATCGACGTTGCCGTGAGCCGGCTGATCGTCGGGGATCTCGTAGACCTGCGCCGGGCACAGCGACACCCACGTCTGGGCGACCTCGCGCGGGACGTTGGTCTGGATGCGCACGTGGTTGGGCGCCGAGTCGCGGGTGGCGTTACCCGAGGCGAACACCGAGTCCAGCTTGTTGAAGATGTACTCGTTGTCGGGCTTGGGGTAATGCTGGTCACGGTCGCCGATGAACATCGGCTCCTGGGCGTCGGGCTCGCTGATCCACTTGCCCAGCGGGAGGTGGCCCTTGGAGATCGTGCCCAGCGAGGCGAACATGCCGCCGACGAAGAATCCCTTGGAAAACACCTGGCGCATGTTGCGGCTCTCGTAGAGCTCGTCGCCGATGATCCCACCCTGAACCTTCTTGTCGTACTCGCTGAAGTCGGTTGAGTCCCGCTTCAGCGCGTCGAGAATCGTCTCCGCGGCGTACATCCCGGCGTGCATCGCGTAGTGAATGCCCTTGAGGACCGGCACGTTGACCATGCCGGCCGCGTCGCCGGCGATCACCATGCCCGGCGCGGAAAGCGACTTCGGCATGGAGAAATAGCCGCCCGACGGAATCGTCTTGGCGCCCCAGGCGATGCGCTTCCCGCCGGCGAGGATCGACTTGGGTAGCGGGTGCGTCTTGAACTGCTGAAGCAGGTCGTGACAGCTGATCGTGGCGTCGGTGTAGTCGAGGCCGATGACCATGCCGATACAGACCTTGTCCTCGCCCATCGGATAGATGAACGATCCGCCGAACTCATTGAAACGGGCGCCCTTGCGCAGCGGCCAGCCCATCGTGTGGATGACCTGATCGAGCGGTTTGGCGACCTCCCAGACCTCCTTGACGCCGAGTTCCCATCGCTGGGGCTGTTCGGGCTTGATGTCGAAGAACTCCTGGGCCGCCAGCGTGAGGTGCTGGAGCGTGCCCTCGGCGACTATCGTCGCCTTGGCCACCACGTCCACCCCCGGCTCGAAGTTGCCGAGCGGATTGCCGTCGCGGTCGCGGCCCTTGTCGCCGGTGCGCACACCGACAACCGTGCCATCCTCGACTAACAGCTTCATCGCGCTCGTCTCGGTGAGGACGTATACGCCCATCTCTTCGGCCTTGGCGGCGAGAAATCGCGATAGCTCGGCCACCGAGGTGACGTAGTTGCCGTGGTTCTTGAAGTTCGGCGGCGGTGGTACGAGCTTGAACTTGCGCTTCTTGGTCAGGAGGTAGGTGGAGTCCTTTTTCACCTCGCCATAGACCGGCCAGTCGGAGGGATCGAGGTCGGGAAAGAGCTCCTTCATCGCCGACGGTCGCATGTTCGCGCCGGACAGCGTGTGCGCTCCGCAGGTTTTGCCCTTCTCGATGACCGCGACCGGAACTTCGCCGAGCGATTCCAGCAGCTCAGGCTCGTTCTCGAGCAACTGCATGATCTTGATCGCGGCCGCGAGCCCGGCGGGGCCGCCGCCGACGATCGCGATGCCGACGTCGATCCGCTCGTCCTCGGGATCGGTCGGCGCGCCGATGAACTCGGCGACCTGATCGACCGGAGGCGGGAACTCCGCCGGCTTAACCCCGTGCCCCGACATCTCGCTACTCGCCCTTTTTGGCCTTGATGGCCGCGGTCAGCTTCGGAACGATCTTGTGCAGGTCGCCGACCACGCCGAGGTCCGAGAACTCGAAGATCGGCGCGTTGGGGTCCTTGTTGATCGCGACGATGTTCTCGCTGGCCTGCATGCCGACCTTGTGTTGGATCGCACCGCTGATTCCGGCGGCGAGATAGAGCTTCGGCGCGACCGTCTTGCCGGTCTGGCCGATCTGGGCGGCGTACGGGTACCAGCCGGCGTCGACGACCGCGCGGGTCGCGGCGACGGCGCCGCCGAGCGAGCCGGCTAGGTCCTCGGCCAGCTTGAAGTTGTCCTTCTCGCCGAGGCCACGGCCGCCGGCGACGAGGATGTCGGCGTCTTCGATGTTGACGTCGGCGCCGCGCTGCTCGCCACGGGTGACGAGCTCGGCTTGGAGCGACCAGGGCGAGAACTCGACGTCGAGCGTCTCGACGGTGGCGGCCGAGCCGGCGCTTTCGTTGGGCTCGAAGGCGTTGAGGCGGCCGATGATGATGCCCTTCTCGCCGACGTAACCGACGTCGACGATTGCCGAGTCCTGGAGCACCGGGCGCTCGACGACGAGCTTGCCGCCGTCGACCTTGACCGCGGTCACTTCCATCGTGACGCCGGCGTTGAGACGGGCGGTCAGGCCCGCGCCGATCTCGAAGCCGAGCAGGCCACCGCCGAACAGCGCGTAGTCGACGCCCTTTTCGGTCATGACCTTGGCGATCGCGTCGACCGCCGGCTGAGCCAGTCCTTCGGGGCCGTCGACCTTGTAGACCGTGCTCGCGCCGTAGTTGCCCAGCGTCGCGAGCTTTTCGTCGGTCAGGTCGGGGCCGCTGACGACGAGCGCCGAAGCCTCGCCGCCGAGTTGGCCCGCAAGCTTGGCGGCCTCCGAAACCGCGCCGAGCGAGTTCTTGTTGAATTCTCCGTCCTTCGCGAGGACGTAAACGACAATGCCGGCCATTAGAGGAGCTTCCTTTCGTCGAGCCACGACACGATCTTTTCGACCGCCCCGTCGATGTCTTCGTCGGCGTTCTCGATCAGCTCGCCGCTTTCCTTCGCCGGAGGCGGGTTGATGGCAAGGACCTGGGTCTTGGAGCCGGACTCGCCGACCTGGCCGGCGTCGATACCGACGTCGCCGGCGGCCTTCGTGTCGAGCGGCTTCTTCTTGGCGCCCATGATCGCCTTAAGCGACGGGTAGCGCGGCTCGTTGATCGCGTCACCGACGCTGATCACGGCCGGCAGCGTCACCTTGACGGTGTCGTAGCCGTACTCGGCTTGACGCTCGCAGATCAGCGCGTTGCCCTCGGCGTCGAGCTTGATCACCTGGGTCAGCGACGGCATCTTGAGGTGGTCGGCGACGACCGCGCCGACCGTGTAGCACTCGCCGTCGTCTGACTGCTGGCCCAGCAGGACCAGGTCGGGGGCCTCTGTCTCGAGGACCTTCGCCAGCGCGTACCCGGTGGCGTTAACGTCGGAGCCGGCGAGAGTTTCGTCGGTCAGCTGGACCGAGCGATCGGCGCCCAGCGAAACTGCCTTGTGCAGCGCACGCACCGAGGACTCGGGACCCATCGTCACGGCGACGATCTCGTCGACCTGAACTGTTCCGCCTTCGCGGAGCTGCATGGCGGCCTCGATCGCGTGCGTGTCGAACGGGTTGAGGTTCTTCTCGCCGGAGCGATCGATGCGCTTCGTGCTGGGATCGAGGCGCTTCTCGACGGCGGCGTCCGGAACCTCCTTAACAAGGACGGCAATCTTCAACTTGTCCTCCTAGGGGCTTTGGTGGGGGTTCGACCCGGCACCGGCCGGGGCAAACTGTGGGTGTAACGGTGTATGAGATAGCTCTCACGGAAATCTTTGAAAGCCGGATCGCGTGCTCCCGGGGAGTCACGCGGGGGGAAAGTTAGCGGGTTCGCGAACGATCATTCGGTTCGGCGGGGTGATTGGCTGAAAATCGTTTACGCGTGTCTTTAGGCCCAGGATGGGGCCGAGCGCGCCGTAAGTGTCTCAATAGTTACTTACGTATTGTCGCCTGCGGGTGGGTGGTTCTGTGTGCGGGCGGTCACGGAGTTGCGCGGGCGGGCGTTTGTCGGCCTTGCGCGGGGCGCGAAGCGGCTTGGCGCATAGGCCGTTGCGCGGCGACCGTCAGGCCGCGACGCGCGCCTGAATGAAGTCGATGATGTCCTGGGTCGGCGACCCCGGTGTGAAGACTTCGGCAACGCCCTGCTCCTTGAGCGGGGCGATGTCATCGGCGGGGATCGTGCCGCCGACGGTGACGAGGATGTCCGACGCGTCCTGTTCGGCGAGCAGCTTGAGGATCTTCGGCACCAGCGTCATGTGCGCACCCGAGAGGATTGAGAGGCCGATCGCGTCGGCGTCTTCCTGCAATGCGGTCTCGACGATCTGCTCGGGTGTCTGATGAAGGCCGGTGTAGATGACCTCCATGCCGGCGTCGCGCAGAGCGCGAGCGATTATCTTGGCTCCACGGTCGTGGCCGTCGAGGCCGGGCTTGGCGACGACGACGCGGATTTTCTTCTTGGTGGCTGCGGTCGCGCTCATCGGCGCTGCGAAGATTAGTCGCACGAGATCGCCACATCGCGGCCGGAGCCGCGAAGCGTCTACCGGTCAGGATGGCTTCTTGACGCGAACGGTCATCTTCATGTCGTCTTCGTGGCGCGAGCAGTAGAGCCTGTAGGTGCCGGTGCGTGAGAACTTCTTCGTGTAGCTGTAGGACTCGCCGCGAGTCGTCTTCGACGAAAAACGGCTGGGACCGCTGGAGACCCTGACGTTGTGGCGGTTCGCGGTGTTGTTCCAGTCCCACCTGACCGAGTCGTTCTTTTTGACCGTGACCGACTTTGGCGAAAAGAAGTTGTCGCCGATCGTGACGTTGACGGTCTTGGCAATGCCGGCGGAAGCGCCGGCGAACACCGGAGTCGCGACCGCCGCGGCGACGAACGACGCGGCGGCGGCGGCGGCGAACGCAATCTTGATCGAACCATGCATCGACGCAACCTTGGTCGAGTGGCGCATGGCGACATCATCCCAGATCGGCGCGGTCGTCGGCGGGCGGGATATCGGACTGACGGTCGGCGATCCGCCCGTGGTCAGGCACCGGCCTCGTCGTCGTCGCCGGGCGGAATATCGATCTGTCCGTCAGCAGTCTCCATCAACACCTCAAACGACGGCTCGCCACGGGTCGCCCAGAGCGAAATTCCGACCGAGGCGGCCCCTGCCAGTGCGATGAACGCCAGCGACACGCCAACCGGTATATGCACCCACTCGCTGATCATGAACTTCACGCCGACGAAGACGAGCACGACGGCGAGTCCGGCCTGCAGGTAGACGAACCGCTTCATCGCGTCGGCCAGCAGGAAGTACAGCGCGCGCATCCCCAGCAGCGCGAAGGCGTTGGAGGTGTAGACGATGAATTTGTCGGTCGTAATCGCGAAGATCGCCGGAATCGAGTCGATCGCGAAGACCAGGTCGGTGCTGGCCACCGCGACGATCGCGGCCGCCAGAGGTGTCGCGACCCAGACGCCGAGAAACGGTTTGCGCTCGGTCGAGCGCTCGCCGGCGCCGAGTTCGTCGTCGTGAACGAAGAACTTGGTGTGGTGGTACTTAGTCGTGACGGGAACGACCCTGCGCATCGCGCGCAGAGCCAGGTTCTTTCCCGGGTCCGTGTCCTCGACGTCGTGAACCGCCATCCGGATGCCCGTGGCGATTAACAGCACGCCGAAGAAGTAGATGACCCAGTCGTAGGCGTCGATCAGCTCGGCGCCGAGAACGATAAAGATCGCGCGCAGCGCGAGCGCGCCGACAAGGCCCCAGAACAGCACGCCGTTGTGCAGCTTTTGCGGCACGGCGAAGTAGGTGAAGATCACCGCGAAGACAAAGACGTTGTCGACCGAGAGCGCGCGTTCGAGCAGATATCCGGCGTAGTACTCACCGGCCGGCCGGCCGCCGAGCACGGCGAACACCACAAGGCCGAAGCCGAGTCCGATCGCCACCCAGACGACGTTGAACACAATCGCCTCGCGAAAGCTGATCGCATGGGCGTCGCGGTGAAAAATCAGTAGGTCGAACACCAGAAGCGCGACCACGCTTACGGCGAAGACGATCCACAGCCAGGTCGGAGCAGAGCTCATTGCCAGCGCAGCCTAGGCGAAGCTGCCGTCGAAGCCGGCGCCGCCGATGGCAGAGGATCCCTATGACTTCGAGACGCCGTTCGGCTTTCACTCCAGCGAGTTGTACGGTTACGCCATGAAAGCGCTCTCGAAGAAGCTCGCGGCAATGGGAATGGAGCCCGAAGGACTCGCCGTCGCCGCCGGTTAGCCGCCCATCGGATCGATGAAAACGACCACACCCTCGATCGCGGCGTCGCCGCAGGCTCCGCCGACCGGCCGCAGGCGTCCCGGACGCCCCCCCGGCAACACCCGCGAGCGTATTCTTGACGCCGCGATCGAGGTGCTCAAGTCCGACGGTTACGCCGGACTGACGATCTCGAAGATCGCGGCGCGATCAAACCAGAACAAGGCGCTGGTCGCCTATCACTTCGGCTCCAAGCGCGGGCTTGTGGAGCATGCCGGGCGGGCGATCGCCGAGATGATCACGAACGAGGCGGTCAAGCATCTCGAGGGCGCGACACGGGTGGCGGACGTTGTGCGCGGAGCGCTCGACGGAATCGGCTCGGTGCTCGCAAGCGACGAGCGCATCGCGCGGGTCTACTTTGATCTCACCGCGGTCACGGTGGTCGACGACGAGTTGCGGCGCGCCATGTACGAGGTCCGTAACGCGTGGGCCAAGCTATTTGAAGGCTACTTGGCCGCGACCGATGACGGACCTGATGCCGAAGCGGCCGGGGCGGCCGCGCTGTACGTGATCGCCTGCCTCGAGGGCCTGACCCTCGAACGGCTCAGTAGCGGCGAGTCGGCGAACCTGTCGGCCGCCCGGACGATGTTCATCGAATCAGCGAAGACGATCGTCGGCGGCCGATGACTGTCGCGGCCGCCCTCCACCACCGCGCGATCGCCAGCTCAGACCGCGCTTGACGAGTCGGCCGACGCGCTCTCGTGAACATCCGCGTATCGGACTGAGCGCAGCGGCCTCGACTCGGAGACCGAGTTCTTGCCGTGTTCCTTGCTGATTCTCAGCGCGAGGTCCGCTTCGATCGCCAGATCGTGGACGTCGAGCGGCTCGCGCCAGACCGCGTAGCCGATGCTCGCGGTAACCGTCGCGCCGATGTCTTGGTCGGCGCCGGCGACCGCGGCGCGGCAGCGCTCGGAGATCGCCGCCGCCTCGCTCGAGACCTTGACTCCCGCAAGAACGGCGAACTCGTCGCCGCCGACGCGGTACGCCGTGCCACCCTCGCCGACGGCCTCGCGGACGTTCGTGGCCACCGCGCGCAGCAGCGCGTCGCCGCCGCTGTGCCCGAGCGACGTGTTGAAGAGTTTGAAGTCGTCTAGGTCGATGAAGACCAGGACCGCGCGCAGCCCGCCGGGGAAGGACTCTGCCGATCGCTCGACCATACGTTCGAGGTCGGCTTCGAACGCGCGGCGGTTCGGAATGCCGGTGAGCGAGTCACGCAGGGCCGTTGCGCGGGCTTCGGCGTCGGCCTTGGCCAGCTGGGTCGCGTTGATCTGGAGCACGACAGCGACAATGATCGACGAGAGGAACGTATTGAGAAAGCGAGTCGTGCCGACATCGCCCACGTCGCCGGACAACCAGAAGGCCAGCGAGAACACCGCGATCGTCGCCGTGATCGAAACCACCGCCTCACGCCTGCCCATGAAGTAGGCCGAATACGCGGCCATGAAGACCACGACGGGGATCAGGGGGCTTTCGGAGCCGCCGGTCACGAATGCGGCCGGCGCGATCATCAGAACCATCGCCGCCTTGCCCAGCGCGATCGCCGTCCAGGCGAATTTGCGCCGGCCGATCAGCGAGACCAGGCCGACGACGCCGGCGGCGGCGGCCAGCGCGAGCATCTCATCGGGATCGCCCATCCGCGCGCCGGGAATCACGGTGCTCAGCGTCAGCCCCACCGCGACGCCGAGCCATGCGGCGGCGGCGACACCCAGCGCGTTCGCCCGACTGTCCTTTCGCCGACCGCGCAATCCGGTCCCGGCATGCACCTCTCTGCCGCCGTGAGTTTCCTCGCCTTGCAGCGTGATCGTGTACTGGCTGTTGGTCGCCTTGTGTTCATACATGAGGGCGTCGGCCACGCCCCGGAGCTCGTCGAGCGTCTCGCCGTCACCGGGCGCCGCCGCCGTGCCAACACTCGCCGACAGCTGAGCGCGTGACGCGGCCACCGCGTCGTTGTGGTCGCGCACGACCGACGAGAACCGGTCGACCCAGTCGCTCAGGTCCTTGGCTGAGGCGCCGGGCAGAAGCACCGCAAATTCGTCTCCGCCACACCTGGCGACCTGGTCCCCGGGTCCAGACGCCGCCATCAGGCACTCCGCGAACCGCACGATCAGGTCGTCGCCGCCGGCGTGCCCGAAAGCGGTGTTGACGCGCTTTAGGCCATCGAGGTCGGCGGCCACCACGCCGAACGTGGAGCCGTCGAGCAAATGTTGTCGCATCAGCTCCTCGCCGAACTCCTCGAACGCGCGCAGATTCGCTACGCCCGTCAGCGGATCGGTGAGCGAAAGCCTGCGCGCGCGCAGCTCGGCCCGGATCATCGCGCGGCGGCGAACCATGACCATCGCCATCATCGCCACGAACACGACCAGTTCGATCAAGGCCGTTTGCGCGTTGGTAACCGTGAGACCGCCGCTGTCGTACACGAGCGGGGCGAGCACCAGGAGCCCGCCGATCGTTCCCTGGACGATCGCCGAGCGCGCCGAAAGGAAATATCCGGCGTAGATCATCGCGAAGGCGAAAAACACACTGTGCGGGCTGCCTAAACCACCGCTGACAGCGACAACAAGCGCGATCATGGGCCAGCCGACAAGCACGATCAACTGCTCGGTGAGCATCGCGCGGCTCCCGGTCAGACGCGGGAAAATGACCCCGGCGACGGTGGCGCTAGTCACGGCTATGGCGATTACCACCCAGTAGTAGTCCCACGGCATTTTGAGGCCGATCGGCCCAAACTGGACCAATGAGACGACGAGGAGTCCCGACGTCCACAACAGCGTCGCGGACTTCGAGCGCAGCGAAATGTCGTAAAACGGCTGCAAGCGCTTGCGCAGCAGTCCCTGTCCGTTACCTGAGCTGTGTGGATCGCTGATCATCTGGTCGATGGTCCTTCTGCGCTTCGCAGGGTCTGACGTGTCCCGTTCGGCGTCCCGAGATAGATATCGCGCATGCAGACGCCTGCGTGAGCGTCCGGCCGCATACCGGACGAACGTTCGAGCACCCAGAATTACGGTTCCGGATGCGGTAAAGAGCACGCGATCGCGGGTGAACGGCGGCCGCGCCACCGCCGATGCGGCCAGCGACGACGTCCCGTCCAGAAGAAGCGAACCGCCGTTACTGCTCGGCCGCGCGCTTCAAGCGATACCAAGATTTCGGTAATTCACTGCCGCCGCGCTCGAAGTGCTCGACGCCGACCTCGATAAACAGTGCACGAGCGTCGGCGATGACGGTGGAGCCCTCGACGATTTGGCCCGCGAGATGCAGCTTGCGGCCATCGGTTCGCTCACACCAGGCCTCGATTGCCAGTTCGCGGCCGAGCAGGGCGGGAGCGCGAAAATCAACACTCAGATTCGCCGTCACGGCCGGCCGGTGCAAGATCATCAGCACCGTGCCAAGCGCGTCGTCGAGAACGGTCGAGATCGCGCCGCCGTGGGCGAACCCCGGGGCGCCCTCTTGACGGCGATCAAAACATATCCGCCCGCGCACCCGATCGCCGTCGAGTCGCAGCTCCAGCCCCATGCCGGCGGGATTATCCGGCCCGCAGCCGAGGCAGTGCGGCTGATGCGCCGCCAGCGGTCCGTCGCCCGGGAGCATCAGAAACAGCGCTCCAGAACTCGCGCCATCGCTTCGACACCGGCATGTTCGAGCCGGGCGATTTCGCCCGCCACCGGTACGCCGGACCCGTGGTCGTGCGCTTCGGCGTGGCCGGCCAGTTCGACCCAGGCCGCGGCGAGCTCGTCGTAGGTCCCTGCGACGGCGAGCATCTCCGGCTCGCCGAGCAGGTCGCCGAGGTCGTGCAAGAAGCGCGCGTGCAGTGAGCGAAACATCGCCCCTCCGGTCCCGGTCTTCACGATGAACACACGCAGGCCGGCGAGCGCCGCGGGCAGTTCCGAGCCGAATATCCGCGGCCAGTCCGGGTAGGCGCCGGCGAATGTGTCAACGCCGCCGAGACCAAAGCCGCCGCGCAAACCGGCGATTTGCTCGCCGCCGCCGCGCATGTGATCGATCGCCCGCCGCAGCGCCGCGCTCGTCGCCGCGCGAGGATCCTTCAGCCGTTCCGGCCAGCGGTAGAGAAACGTTGTGTGCCGGTTCGCGCCCGGAAAGGCGTCGGAATTTCTCGCGCGAGCAATACTTGCGAGGTCGCAGGCCTGGATCTCGTCGCGGTCGTTGTCGGCCACGAACGCCACGCCGGCCGATTCGTCGTAGCCGACGATCACGACATCGTGCCGCGAATTGTGCATGCGGACGTTGAGGTAGTCGAGGTGCCTGATATCGGCCCAGACCATCGTCGGGCGACCGGCGTCAAGCTCGTCGCGCAGGAACGCCCAACCCTCGTCTGGGTCGGCGGTGTCGCGCATCGTCAATTCGATGCCTAGATGGGGCGCGATGTCGCGCTCGAGATCGGCCGTGCGTCCGACCAGATAGAGCGGCGGGTTCAGCTCGGTGGACTCGACGTAAAAGAAACCGAGCCCGCCCGCGAGACCGAACACCGCCCCCTCGGACAAGGGCCCGTCGCCGTAGTCCAGAGCGCGGTGCTCAAGTAGATCGCGAAGCGCACCCGACCCACAGTGCCCGGCGCGGCGATGCGGAAATGAGGCGACGTTGCGCGGAAGCTGGCGAACCGACATCAGGCGCCGAGAGTAGCCAATAGTTAACCGAACGGTGCATCGGCCGTCGTATGACGATCGCGCGCCGAGCGGTGATCGCGGCGGCCGGTCTTAGCGGACCGCGCGGCCCGTCGACGACAGCGGCGCCGTGGCGATCAGAAAACCGGAACCTCGCGGTAAGTGCCGAACACCGTCTGCAGAGCTTGGACGATCTCGCCCTCGGTGGCCAGCGCCCGCGCGGATTCGAGGATCGGATACAGCAGGTTCTGGTCGGTCGCGGCGGCCTCGCGCAGCGCGGCCAACGAGCGCTCGACGGCCTGAGCGTCGCGGCCGGCCCTGACCGCTCGCACCCTCCCGACCTGTTTGCGCTCCAGCGACTCGTCGATCTTGAGGATCGGCAGTTGTTCCTCGTCTTCGAGTTTGTAGCTGTTGACCCCCACGACGATCCGCTCGCCGGAATCGACCTCACGCTGATATCTGAAGGCGGCGTCGGCGATCTCACGCTGAGGGAATCCGCGCTTGATCGACTCGACGATGCCGCCGAGCTCCTCGATCCGGCGGAAGTAGTCGTAGGCGGCCGCCTCCATCTCATTGGTCAGCGTCTCGACGTAGTAGCTGCCGCCGAGCGGATCGGCGGTCCGCGTGACGCCGGTCTCGTGCGCGATCACCTGCTGGGTGCGCAGGGCGATCCGGACCGCGTTCTCGGTCGGCAGCGCGAGCGCTTCGTCGTAGGAGTTGGTGTGCAGCGACTGCGTGCCGCCGAGCACGCCGGCGAGTGCCTCGATCGCCGTGCGAATGTGGTTGACCTCGGGTTGCTGCGCCGTCAGCGACACGCCGGCGGTCTGGGTGTGAAAACGCATCAGCATCGAACGCTCGTTTTTGGCGCCGTACTTGTCGCGCAGCTCGCGGGCCCAGATGCGGCGGGCGGCGCGATACTTGGCGATCTCCTCGAAGAACTCAATCTGAGCGTTGAAGAAAAAACTCAAGCGCGGCGCGAAATCGTCGACGTCTAGCCCGCGCTCGATGCCGGCCTCGACGTAGGCGAAGCCGTCGGCGAGCGTAAAGGCCAGCTCCTGCTGGGCGGTCGACCCGGCCTCGCGAATGTGGTAACCGCTGATGCTGACCGGGTGCATCAACGGCATCTCGCGGGTGCAGTACTCGATCAAGTCGGTCACCAGACGCATCGCGTGGTCGATCGGGAAGCACCACTCCTTCTGGGCGATGTATTCCTTGAGGATGTCGGTCTGAAACGTCCCGGCGAGCTTCTCCGGAGGGATCCCCCGGCGTTCGGCGGCGGCGACGTAAAAGGCGAGCATGATCGCCGCCGGGGCGTTGATCGTCATCGACGTGGAGACGCGATCGAGCGGGATGCCCTGAAACAGCGTCTGCATATCTTCGAGCGTGTCGACGGCGACGCCTTCGCGGCCGACTTCGCCGAGTGAGCGGGCGTCGTCGGAGTCGTGGCCCATCAAGCTCGGCATGTCATAGGCGGTGGACAATCCCGTCTGCCCGTGGTCGAGCAGATAACGGAACCGCTCGTTGGTCTCCTCGGCGGTGCCGAAACCGGCGAACTGGCGCATCGTCCAGGTGCGGCCACGGTACATCGTCGCGTAGGGACCGCGGGTGAAGGGGAATCGGCCGGGGTCGCCGAGGTCGCGGTCGTAGTCGAGGTCGGGGTCTTCGGGTCCGTACAGCGGCTTGACCGGCTCACCGCTGATCGTGGTCAGCAGCTCGCCCGACTCGGAGAGCTCCGCGGAGCGCTCGGATCCGGCCGCGATCGTGTCTTGCCCGGGTTCCACTACGCCAACGATAGGCGATTCGGCCGTACGTGAAGATCGGGCGTCGGGCGAAATTCCGGCGCCGCGGAGGCACGGTAAGGTCAGTCGAGCAGTTCGAGAATCCGTTCTGGCGGCCGGCAGAGAACGACGCGCGGACCAAGCTCGGCGATCGGGCGCTGGATCAACTCGGGGTGTTCCGCCATCGCCTCGATCAAATCGACGTCGGTATGGGAGCCGTCGCGCAGGCCGAGATCGCGGTACGACCGCTCCTTCGTGCGCAGGAGATCCCGCGGCGTCAGCCCGGATTTGTCCAGCAGCTCGGCGATCTTGGCCGCCGACAGCGGCTCGGCGATGTAGTTGACGCTCTCGAACTCGATACCGCGTTCGCGCAGCAGCTTGACCGTCTCGCGGCACGTGCCGCAGGTCGGCTTTTCGTAGATCGTCAGCTGATCGTCGGCCATCGCTCCCGCAGACTACCGGCGGCGACGCCGGTCAGCCGGCGCAACCGCCGCGGTTCCTACGCCAAGTCATCCAGGAGATGCCTCCCCCTTACCCAACCCCGGGTATGGAGGCGGAATATCCCGATTTGGCGGCCGGGATCAGCCGGCGTTGACTTCTACGACGATC
Source organism: Solirubrobacterales bacterium (assembly GCA_049276635.1). Classification (GTDB taxonomy): domain Bacteria; phylum Actinomycetota; class Thermoleophilia; order Solirubrobacterales; family JACPNS01; genus JACPNS01. The sequence continues at coordinate 17,109 of JBASWU010000078.1, forward strand.
GCGTCGCCCTGGCCGCCGCCGGAGCAGATCGCGGCGACGCCGAGGCCACCGCCGCGGCGGCGAAGCTCGTTGACGAGCGTGCCGATGATGCGAACGCCAGAGGCGCCGATCGGGTGACCGATCGCGACGGCCCCGCCGTTGACGTTGACCTTGTCCTCGTCGATATCGAGCATGCGCATCGAGTTGAGCGTGACGCTGGCGAAGGCCTCGTTGATCTCCCAGAGATCGACATCGGCCGGGGTCTTGCCGATCTTCTCGAGCGCCTTCAGCGATGCCTTCGCGGGCGTGCGCGCGAGGTATGGGAAGTCGTCGGCGATCGATGCCTGCGCGACGATCGTCGCCAGCGGAGTCTTGCCGTTGGCCGCGGCCCACTCGTCGGAAGCGACGACCATCGCGCCGCCGCCGTCGTTGACGCCGGGCGCGTTACCGGCGGTGTGGGTGCCGTTCTCCATGAAGATCGGTGGCAGCTTGGCGAGTCCTTCGAGCGACGTGCCCGGACGCGGCCCCTCATCGACCTCGACGACCGTGTCGCCCTTCTTGCCCTTGACGGTGACCTTGACGATCTCCTCCGGGAGCTTGCCGTCATCGGTCGCCTTCAGGGTCAGCTCGTGCGAGCGGACAGACCAGCGGTCCATGTCGGCGCGGGTCATCTCGATCTCGGCGGCGACCTCACTGGCTTCGTGGGCCATGTGCTTGCCGCTGAACGGGTTGGTCAGACCGTCGTTGATCATCGCGTCGATCATCTTGCCGTCGCCCATGCGGTAACCGAAACGAGCTTGCGGCAGCAGGTAGGGCGCGTTGCTCATGCTCTCCATGCCGCCGCCGACGCCGACCTCGATGTCACCGGCGCGGATCGCGCTGTCGAGCATGCCGACGGCGCGCATGCCGGACGCGCAGACCTTGTTGATCGTTTCGCTCGAGACCTCTTTGGGGATGCCGCCGTTGATCTGTGCCTGCCGAGACGGAATCTGACCGGCGCCGGCCTGTAGCACCTGGCCCATGACGACGTGATCGACCTGGCCGGGCGCGACGTCGGCGCGCTGCAGCGCTGCCTCGATCGCGATGCCGCCGAGCTCGACCGCCTTGAGCGACGAGAGTCCGCCGCCGAGCTTGCCGACCGGGGTGCGGGCGGAACCGAGAATGACTGTCTTGGACATGGTCTTTGGTGCTCCCTTAATTTCTTGGAAAGATTTTTGTGCCGAACTGCGTGATCCGGCCGGATGGCAGCCGTAACGCGGGAGGTTAGTGGCGACTCCGGCAAAGCCAAGATAGTATTCCGCACGAACGTTCGTCCGTGTGTGCGAACCAGCACATTGGATTCCCGGCGAGCCGCCCGCCCGGACGAGATCCAGTGGGCCCGGCGTTTCCGGGAGATCATCTAGTCTTCGCCGTCATGGCGCCCCAGATCACCGTCACCGCCCGCACCGGCGACCCCGCCGAGACCGCGGCCGACACCCGCGTCGTCGGCCTGTTCGATGGCGTCGACTGCCCGATCGCGACGATCGCCAAGCTTGTCGAAGCCGGTGAGCTAAAAGCTTCTTACAAGCATGTCGGCGTCGCCCACGCCCACGGCGCGCGTTACGTGATCGTCGGCCTGGGCAAAGCCGACCAGTTCGACGCCGAGCGCGCTCGCGTCGCGGCCGCGATCGCGTGTTCGCGCGCCGCCGAGCTGAGCGCCGAATCGCTTTCCTGGCAGTTGCCCGAGGCCGGGGATTCGGCGGCGATCGCGGCGGCGATCGTCGAGGGCACGCTGCTGAAGTCGTACCGCTTCAAGGACTTCAAGAGCGCCCCGGCCGAGGATGACGAAGACGAGGACGGCCTGACGTCGCTCGAAATCGTGACTCCCGAAACCGATCTCGCCGCCACCGTCGGCGCGGCGGCGGTCGGCGCCGGCGCC
>JBASWU010000079.1:0-5738 GCA_049276635.1 Solirubrobacterales bacterium
GTGAGCGGCTCGCCCTGCTCGGCGTGCCGGTCGCGGTCAAAGACGACATGGATGTCGCCGGTGAGACGACGCCGTTCGGCTGTGCGGGTGAGTTCGCGCCTCGCCCGAACGACGGCTGGGTCGCGCAGCGCTTGCGCGCCGCCGGGGCGATCGTCGTCGGCAAGACCACCACACCCGAGATCGGTCAATGGCCGGTCACGGCCGGTCCCGCCTTCGGCGTGACTCGAAACCCGTGGAGTCTCGACCACTCGCCCGGCGGTTCGTCCGGTGGTTCGGCGGCGGCGGTCGCCGCCGGTCTGGTCGCCGCCGCCGCTGGATCCGACGGCGCCGGTTCGGTACGAATCCCGGCGAGCTGGACCAACCTCGTCGGGATCAAGCCGCAGCGCGGCCGCATCTCGAGCTGGCCTGATCCCGAGGCCTTCAACGGAATCACCGCGATCGGTCCGCTCGCCCGCACGGTCGGCGACGCCGCCCTGCTGTTGGACGTATTGACGGGCAATCACCCCGGCGACCTGCACAAGCCGACCCCGGCCGCGGAGCCGTGGGTCGATTACGTCGGCCGCGACCCAGGCCGGCTGCGAATCGCGTTGTCGACGAGGAACCCGTTTAGCGGTCCCCCGGCCAAACTTGATCCACTGGTGCTTGCCCGGATCGAGCGGCTGGCCGAAGTCCTGGCCGACCTCGGACACGACGTCGTACGCGCGGACCCAAATTACGCCCTGGTCGGCGCCAGCTTCCTGCCGCGCTCGACCGCCGGTGTCTATCAGTGGTCCACACGGGTGCCAGACCGCTCGTTGCTGGATCCGCGCACCCGCCACAACGCCCTCGTCGGCCGGCTGCTGGGCGGTCCGATCCTCAAGCTCGCACGCGCGGCGGAACCGATTCTCCGCCGGCGGATGAGTTCGATTTTCGGGACGTTTGACATTGTGCTCGCCCCGACGACCGCCTCGCCGCCACTGCTGGCCGACGCGATCAACGGGCTGGATTCGTGGCAGACCGACAAGCTGATCGTCGGATCGTGCCCCTACGCCTGGGCCTGGAACGTTGTCGGCTGGCCGGGGGTCAACGTGCCGGCGGGATTCACCGGAGACGGGCTGCCGATCGGAGCGCAGCTGCTCGGACCTGCCAACAGCGAGTCGTTGCTGATCTCGCTGGCCGCGCAGCTTGAATCGGTCGAACGATGGTTTGAGCTACGGCCGGATGTAAGCTTCGCCCGAGGCGCGAGTCATCCCTGATATCGCGCCCGGTCAAGCGTGTGACCGCCGGTTCACGCGATGCTCGATTTCGACAAGGCTTGGGCGATATGGCATACGACGAAGGGCTTGCCGACCGGATCCGCGACTGCCTGACCGGTGTCGACGGCGTTTCGGAACGCAAGATGTTCGGCGGTTTGGCGTTCATGGTCTTTGGCAACATGGCCTGCGGCCCCAACGGCGATCGCATGATCGTGCGCGTCGGGCCCGACGCCTACGAGAAGTGCCTCGCGCTGCCGGGCGCGAGCGAGATGACCTTCACCGGTCGGCCGATGCGCGGCTTCATCGAACTGGCGGCCGACTCGCTCGACGATACGACGCTCGCGGCGTGGGTCGATCGCGGCGTCGCCTTCGCGAGTTCGCTGCCGGCCAAGTAGCGCACGACGGCGGTGTGGGAGCGACCCTCTGGTCGTGACCGATGCACCGAGCGCGAGCATCGGCGAGATCGTGCCGGTCAGGACCTGATGGACGCGGCTGGGTTCGAACCAGCGACCCCTCGCGTGTGAGGCGAGTGCTCTCCCGCTGAGCTACGCGTCCAAGTCGCCGGCCACGCCGATCGCGCGGTCGTCGATCAGGCGATTCTAGATGGCTCGCAACACCAATGCTGAGATGGGCTTCATCAGCTCTGCAAAGACGTTCGTGTCGAGGATGATCGCGCAGCCGCCGTCACGGATACAACGTTTCCGCCTCGCCCGCTAGTCGGCGCATCCCTCGCCCTCGCGAACGCCGGGCCAGAGCAACGCCGCCGCGACCAGCGGGTACGCCCACGGCAGGTACGCGTAGCTCCAATAGTTGCCCGCGAGCTGCATCGCGAGCGTGATCGCAGCTGCCAGCGCGCAGACACGGCGCGGGTCTTGTGCCAGTGAGCGGTCCCGCCATGCGGCGACTCCCGTGACGACGACGAGAGTCAACAACGCGGACTGGAAAGCCACCTGCGCCGCCGGCGAATCAAGCGTGGTCCATAAAGAGAGCACCGTCCCGCGCGCCGCCTGAAACGAAATGCCGTGCAACATGTCGCCGATCGTGCCCGGACCACCGAAGGCGAGCATCACCGCCACGACCGCCGAGCTGAACCCGGCGACCGCGATCAGTCCGCGGCCGAGTCCTTCGTCGCGAAGCCGGCCGATCCACAACGGCACGATCAAAACCGGGACGACCTTCGCCCACGCGGCGGCACTCAGTGCCAGCGTCGAGCGCCCTGCTTGTGCAATCGAGGCGACGGCCAGCGCGACGAACGCGGCAGCGACGAGATCGTTGGTGCCGCCGCTGGCGGCGACGATCACCGGTGGGAACGAGATCCAGGCGATCGTCTGGCGCACGGCGGCGGTCGTGCCGGCCGCGCGGCGGACGGCCGTGAAGATCGCCGCGGCTGCAACGGCGGCGGCGGCCAGCGCAATCCACAAGGCGCTCTCCGCACTATCGAAAACGTCTCGAACGGGTTCGATCAGGGCGCCCGGAACGTAGACCAGGTAGACCAGAAAGGGATAGGTGTCACCGTGAACGATGTCGGCGGTGACGTTGCCGTACGGTGTCAGGCCGTCTGTCAGCGCCGTCGCTCCGGACATCGAAGCGAAGCCGACGTCACCGACCGACCCGCCCGGAACGATCACCAGCGCCGCAAGCGCGGCGATCCCGGCGGCGATCCAGATCAGCATGCGCCGTGCGTCGGCCGCCGGCAGTTTCGCCGACACCGCGTCCCAGACCGGACGTTGCTCGGCCGCCAACGTTGTCGATCGCCCAAATCCAACCCAACAGCAGCGCACGACGAGATACAGCAGCGCCGGCGATGACACCCACACGCTTGGCCCAAACCATCGCTTGTTGAGCATCCAGATCGTTGCCGCCAAACCAAGCAGAGCGATCACATCTAGGTTGGCCACGCGACGCAACGGGAGGCGCAGCGTCATCAACGCAAACAACGCCGCCAGCGCGGCGAGCACCACCGGCTTTTGCGCCTCCCGCGACCCCGCGCGTATGTAGTTGGAGGGATAGTTTTGGCGGTAGACGATCTCGCCCCGCGGATCGACAGCGACGTCGAGCAGCACCGTCTGGCCGGCGAAGAACGAAACACGAGTCAGCTCGTCGTCCAGCGGCAGCACCTTGACGTGGTCGTAGCGGCCGGTTTTCACGCGAGTCGCGAGATCCGGAACCGCCAGCACCGCCGCCTCGCCTTCGGCGCGAGTCAGCCGCGGATCGTCCTTGGTCGCGCCGCGCCCGAGACTCACCAGCAGCACCGCCACGGCAAAAACGACCAAAATCCCAAGCACTCGCCGGACCCGAGACACAGATGCAATCGATCGACTCACGACACCGGCGAGCCTATTGCCCATCGCGGCGGGCGGGCCCCGGGCGAGCACTCGATCCACATAGAGATGGCGCAGCGAGCGGCGCCGCGCGACTACCATCGCGCCGTAGTCGTTTCGGCGCCGTCTCTGCGCCGGCGGAGCGACGTGCGGGTGCCGGTGTCGATCGCCGGGTCCCACGCGGCGAACGCTCGCGAACCAGGTCAGGTCCGGAAGGAAGCAGCCTTAAGCGATGACGTTCGGGCGCCGTGGGTTCTCCTGGCGTGAGCCGGTTCCCGCACGTGGCTCCGTCGACGTCGGCGTCGTCGGCCGTGACGGTGGCGGCGACGACGGCGACCGCGACGACACGGTCAGCCGCGATCGGCGTTCGGGAGATCGCGGCCGGCCGCGACGGCGGCCCGGCAGTCAGGCGACGCGAACATCCTCCACGACCTGCTCACGAAGACGGTCGTGAACCCCGGCGGCGGAGCGAGGTCGGGGACCTCGTTGTAGTACTTCCGCGCGACCTCGCGACTGCGCGGCTGGAGCATCGTCTCGGCGAGCGGGTGCTCGGGATCGCGCTGTGTCTGGACCGAACCCGGCGGCCCGTCGAGCTCGTAGCGCAGATACGGCACCGGTCTGTGGTTGTTGGTGGAGATCCGGCCGCAGCGCTCGTAGTACTCGACGAACACGGGAGCCTTCGACACGGCCTCGAGATCGCGCTGGATCGATCCGTAGTTCTCGATCTTCTGCGCCTGGTCGCCGATCAGGCCGATGTGCCACGGGATGAAGACGATCGAGAGCGCGAGCGACCCGTAGCCAACCGCTTTCCAGGTGGATCGCTCGCGCGATCCCTCGGGCAGGTTTTTCCAGCCGAACACGCCGGCCGCGTAGACGATCGCCAGCAGAACGGCCGGCGTCAACACGTAGCGAGCGATCAACGGCAGCCCGCCGAGCGTCGAGGCGATAAAGAGCAGGGTCATCAGGACTGCCACACCGAGCAGGATCTTGGCTTGACGTCGCGCGAACAACAGAGCGAAAGCACAGCCGATCGGCACGCCCAGGATCAGCGGTTCGCGCAGCGTCCAGCCGATGAACTTGGCGGTGAACCACGGCGCCTCGCCGGGCGTCCGCGGCCGATCCAGCTGCGCGGCGAGATCCTTGGTGCCGTGGAACGAGTGCAGCAGATCCCCGGTGATCGCCCAGTCGCTGATCGCCCAGAGCACAGGACCGGCGACGGCCAGCACCGCAAGGCCGATCCGCGCCCGCCACTCGCGCGCCGGAACGAGGTAAAGCCAGTACAGCGCGGCGAGCACCCAGCCCTCCGGGCGCAGCAAGCCGGCGAAGGTCAGCAGCAGCAGCACGGGCCAGCCGCGGCGCGTGTTCCTGACCTCGAGCAACAGCGCCCAGCACACGAACAGCACGAACGGGATGTCCTGGTAGGCGGCTTCGGCGTTCTTGGCGAACGCCGGGCGCGTCACGAGCACGACCGCCGCCAGCACACCAACCGGAGCGTTGAAAAGCTCGCGGCCGACCAGATAGACGACCCAGACCAGCCCGCCGAAACAGAACATCACCAGCCACGCGAGCACGTCCTCGGTGATCTCGCCTAACGGCAGCGCCAGAAAGCTGAAGAAAGTCTGCAGCGGGTGCGGCGTCGGCGCGATGTAGCCGAGGTAGTCGGGCGTCAGCCCCGCGGCAATGTCGTTCGCCCAGACCAGCGAGTAGGCGGCGTCGTAGTTGAGATAAGGCTGTCCGTACACCAGCGCGATCGCGATCGGGGCTCCGATAATCGTCGCCAGCGCAGGCAGGATCAACCGCGCGTTGACTCGTATCTCTGGCCGCCACATCGAGCCGCGAGAGTATCCGCCGGGCCGATCGGCTAGCACCCCCGGCGCCAATTTCACCTCCGCCTCTGCCCCTACCGTGCCACCGCCCGTTCGCCCTACCTTTCACCCGCGCCTCTTCCCTTACCGTGCCACCGCCCGTTCGCCCTACCTTTCCGCTCCCGCCACGCTCCCGGCCTGTCTCCCACCATGCCCGGCGACTCTCCCTACCCGTCCCCCGCCGCCCCCACCGTTCCCCGGCCCTCATCCCGCATCTTGCCCCGACCGTTTACCCACCCTTCCCCCACGCCGCTCCCGGCCCAGGTGACGAGCACCTGACGCTCCGAGTGAAGCAGCATTTCGGCGCGGTCGTGGGC
>JBASWU010000080.1:0-19935 GCA_049276635.1 Solirubrobacterales bacterium
GCGATCGACTCTGGCGTGGCGCGGCCATCGTGCAGCGGGAGACCTACGAATCCAAGCGGCATCGAGTGCAGCCGAACCAGCACCCGGGCGGTCGTGAAAGCGGACCCGTCGTCGCGTGGGTCGCTGACCAACGGTTCGATCGGCTCGCCGATCTCGACCGCTTGAACCCAGGTCGGTTCGAACTCCGTCGCGGCGAGCGGGTCGTCGGGCGGTGAGCTGCCGCCGGTTCGCCCGAAGCCGGCGACGACCTCGCCGCTCGCGCCGCTAGCGCGCGCGCTTTCGATGCCATCGCCGGCGCCGGCCAGCGCACCGGTCGCGACCGCCGCACCCACCAGTACCCCGCGTTTGGTCTTTTTCAGCGCGTCGAAGCGCGCGTCGCGCCAGCGGCTGCGGGCGTAGCCGACCGGGCCGTAGATCACGCCGACGAGCTCCGCGACGGTGAAGCGCAGCGGATAACGCGCGCCCTTGCGCGCGTTTTTGGGCGAGTTCGGGCTCAATCCGTAACGGATTCCGGCTACGAGACCGCGCAACAGCCGACGGCGCCGTGGGCCGCACACGAGTTGCTTGGCGATCGCCGCCGAGAGTCCCGATCCATAGTGCTCGACTTCGCGCTCGATGTGCTCGATCGTGTCGGGATGTTCGTGCCAGATCATCGCCGCGGGCTCATATACAAGTGTCAGGCCGATGAGCAGCACGCGCATGAAAAGGTCGAGGTCCTCGCCGCCGCGCGCGGGTGTGCCGGTGCCGAGGACGCCGTCGAAGCCGCCGAGCGTTCGCGCCGCGTCACCGCGCAGCGCGATGTTCGCGCCACTGCCGAAGCGCCCGGCGGCGTACGGGAACAGCGGATCGTCTTCGTGGTCGGCCAGTGAGTAACGCTGCCGGTCGAATCCCTTGGAGTAGCCGGCGAATCGTTCTAGCAGGACCTGGGCTTCGGTCTCGAGCTTCAGCGGCACGATCAGGCCGGTCACACAGGCCGCGTCCGGGCACTCGGCGAACGTCGCGACGACCCGCTCGAGCCAGGCCGGATCTGGCACCGCGTCATCGTCGGTGAACGCGATGATCTCGCCGCTCGCGACCGCGAGGCCGGCGTTTCGCGCGTACGACAATCCCGGACGGTCCTCGGTCACAGCGCGGACACGTGGCTCGCCGGCGTAGCGTTCGGCGATCAGCGGCTCGATGGTGGTCGTGGCCGGGCGGTTGTTTACGAGCACCACTTCGACATTCGAATGCGAACCGGCGAGCACGGCGTCGATCGTGCGGTGAGCGGTCTCACCGCCGTCGACCGTGCAGACGACCACGGTTACGAGTGGGACCGTGGGTTCGCCGGGGCTCGGCCCCGCGGAGTCCACGGGTGCTGAAGCCGGGGATTCGAGTCTCATCCGCTCGATCGCCGTGATCAGCGACGTCGCGCTGATGGTTGCGCCGCGATCGGTCTCGATCGCGAACGTCCCGGCGGGGCGGCCGGACCGCGTCGCGAGCACGTATGCGCCGGTGTAGGGCGCGCCGTTCTCGGCTGGCGGCAGCACGAGATCGCTGAGCGGCGCGTCGATGTCGATCGTTCGCACGGCGACCGGAGCGTCAAATTCGAGCACGCTCATGCGCCTGTGTCGATCACGGCCAGACGCCGGCGCACCTTGCGCACCACCCGGTATCCACGAGTGCGTAGGCGCTGACTGCGCCAGGCCAGCGGAGCGCCGTCGCCGTCGAGGATTGCGCGGACGTCATCGGCGGTGTGATCCCGCGTCACGGTCCATCGCGCTACGGCGAAACGATCGTCGCGCGGGTGTGACAGTGCGTTCTTGACCGCCGCCGCGGAGCTGAAACCGGCGTCGATCACGGCGGCCCGGACGCGGTTGTCATACGCGCCGTGGGGGTACGCGAAGGTCGAGACGGCGCGGCCGAGCAGATCCTCGAGCCGCCGCTTGCTCTCTGGAATCTCGCCCTGGAGCCGATCGCGCCGGATCTCGTCGAGGTGAGGGTGTGTGACGCTGTGCGCGCCGATCTCGATCCCGGGCAGCTCCGCGAACTCGCGTAGCTCGCCGGCGGCCAGCATCCGCGGACGTTCGAGATACCCGCTCGTCACGTAGATAGTCGCCGGCACCTCGGCCGCCGCCAGCACCTCGGCCGCGGCCAGGTTGTCACGCCAGCCGTCGTCAAAGGTCACGCAGACGAGGTTGGTGAGGTTGCGGCCGGTTTGAAGCCGCGACGCAAGCTCGCCAAAACCCACCGCCTCTCGGCCGCTGGCGGCGATTGCGGCGACATGGTGCTCAAACTCGGCCGGAGTGACCGAGAAATCCGCGATCGATTCGGCCGGTTCCGCGCTCACGGAGTGATAGAGAAGTACGGGTATGTGCCTGCCGGCCGGCGCCGGGTCGTTGGTCCGGCCGGTCGTTTTTTGACCCACGGCCGGCTCGGCCGGCGGTCGGTGCGACGAATCGTTCATCCTTGAACTCTATTTCGGTTGGGGGTTTGGCAGGGGCCGTGAAACGGCCCCTGCACTAATTGATCGCGGGCGCGGCGGCCGTCGCGCCGAACTCGGCCTGCTCTCGACGGCCGCGCGGGGTCAGGCGCTCGGTGACGATCGTGCGCAGAATGCGCAGGCCGTCGCGCACGGCGTGGAGATTGCTCTCGCCGTGAATGCGCTCGGACTCCCAGGTCGGGATCTCGGCGACGCGAAGACCGGCGGTGTGCGCGCGGATGTTCATCATCGTCTCGATCTCGAAACCGTCGCAGTCGAGGTTAAGGTGCGGCAGCGTCCAGCGCCAGAACGCGCTGTACCCGTAGCAAAGGTCGCTGTACCGAGTGCCGAACAATGCATTGACCATCAGGCGCAGGCTGTGGTTGCCGGCACTGCGGATCTTGGTGATGTCGGTGGACCCGGCGCCGGGCATGTAACGCGAGCCCTTGGCGAAGTCGGCGCCGTCGACGAGCGCCTGCACGTACAGGGGAATCTCGGCGCCGTCCATCGACCCGTCGGCGTCGATCATCACGATCACGTCGCCACGGCAGGCGTTGAAGCCGCAGATCAGGGCGTTGCCCTTGCCGGGCCGGTCCTGGCCGACGACGCGCACGTTGTCGCGCAAAGTCATCGCCACTTCGGCGGTGCCGTCGGTCGAGTCTCCGTCGACGAGAACGATCTCGAAGACGTCTTGCGGGATGGTGGAGAACACGATCGGCAGGTTGTTCGCCTCGTTACGCGCCGGGATCACAACACTCACGCGCGGGTTGTCGGTCGCGCGCCGGCGCTCGCCGGTGTGCCCGCCGCGCCGCTTGCGGGACACTTGCTCGAGCCGTTCGCGAATTCGGTCGATCTCGGGATTGTGCCGCAGGGCCGCGGTATTCCTGGCGCTGACGCCCCTCGAGGCGGGTTCGTGCGCCGGAGACGAGCCGTGCGCTTCCGTGTTCGTTGTGCTGGTGTCGTTGCCGAGGTATGCCACCGAGTGACTCCGATTTCTTCTGTTGACGTGACACCGACTACTCGAAATCGCCTATTACACAGATAGATCGCCGGGATTCATCCGCAATCCGAGTGCGCGCGATATCACTTGTTTGATTCAGTTGTCTGACCAACCGCTACACCGAGTGGCGGAGATCTTCGCGGGCGGCATACCCAATTAGTGAGGTTGCCGACGCGCCGTTTCACCGATAGTAACTGCCGAATCGGCGTTTGGCAATAGGTCGCCGGGGAAAATCTCAAATTTTTTTCCGCCGCCGGCACGGCCGGATCGCGGTAGCCGATCGCTCACCTCACCGGCAGCGCATAGTTGGGTATGCCCGATGGGTTAGTCGAATGGCCGATCACCCAGCCGAGCGAGGCCTGAACGCGTCAGTCCCGTGTCAGGCCGGCGCCGAATCCAACCGAGTCGTCTCCATAGGGGACGCCCTCCTCGGCCTCCGAGACGGCGGTGCCGGCGCGGCCGCCGAGCGCCTCGCCGTAGCCATACTCGTAGCCATACCCGTAGCCGCCGTCGGATCCGCCGTCGCCGATCACGACCACCCCGAGCAGGTGCGCCGGAGCGGTCTGCAGCTGTCTGCGCAGCTCCTTCGCCATACCCGAGTGGAGAACCCCGACCCGCCCGACGACGATCAACCCGTCGACGCGGGCCGCGAGGGCCATCGGATCGCCCACCCGGAGCATCGGCGGCGCGTCGACCAGAACAATCTCGGCGCTGGAGCGCAGGCTGACGAGGATCCGCGCAAGAGCGGCGGTGCCGATGAACTCGCCGGGGTCCGGGGGGATTGCGCCGCAGGGCAGGATCTTGAGGCTGCCGAACTCGCTGGAGCTGCCGAATTCCGGCAGCGCGCCCTCGGCCGGCGCTTCCTCGAGTGGAATCTCGACCAGCGCGTCTTCGAGCCGGAGCTTGCGCAGCGCAACGTTGGTTACGCCGGGCCGGCCCTGGAGGTCGAAGTACTTCTCGATCACCGGCCGCCGCAAATCAAGGTCAACCAGCACGACGTCGGTCCCGGCGCGCGCCCAGGCGACCGCGAGGTTGGCGATCGTCGTCGACTTGCCCTCCTGCTCGACCGCGCTGGTGACCATCACGGTGCGCAAATCGTTGCCCAGCGACGAGAACTCGAGATTGCTGCGCAGCAGCCGGTAGGTCTCGGCTTCGGGACTGCGTGGGTGGGTGAGCATCACCGGTGGATCGTCGGCGCGGCGCTTGCGCTGTAGTGGGACGCGCACGAGCAGCGGCAGGCCCAGGGCCGAGGCGATCTCCTCGGCGGTGCGCAGGCGCGTATCCAGCGCGTCGAACACGAAGGCGAGCGCGACGCCGAGCATCGATCCCAGGATCAATCCGAGAGTCACGTTGCGCAGCGGGGTTGGCCGCACCTGCTCGGCGTCGTCCTCTTCGCGGACGACGAACGCGTTGCTGGTCTGCAGGGCCTCGAGCGTGCGCAGCTGCTGCTGCTTGTCGATCAGGCTGGCGTGCAGGTCGCTGCGCCTGTCGCCCTCGGCTTCGAGCGCCGCGACGCGGTCGGTTACCTCGCCGAGCGCGCGGCTGACGGCCTTGGTGTCGAGCTCGGCCCGGAAGAGTGTGTACTGACGGGCGTACTCGTTGACGAGCTCGGCGGCGGTCCGACGGTCCTGATCGGTGACCTTGAAGACGAGGATGTCGCTGTTCTGGGCCGTCGTGACCTCGGTGTTCTCGAGCAGGTCGGCCGCCGTGCGATCGTAGATCCGCAGCCGGCGGAGTGTGCGTCTGGCGATCTCGGGGGTGACGGCCAGCTGCGACTGCGTCTGGGCGATGCGGTCGCCGTCACCGGCCTGCGCGTTAGGATCGGGCGTATCCGTGAGGCTGTTCGCGAGATTCTGGCGGCTGAGCAGCACCTCGGCTTCGCCTTGATACGTCGCCTCCTGACGAAGCGAAAAGGCCAGCGCCGAGAGCGGCACCAGCACGACGCAGATGAGAACGACCCAGCGCCGGCGGGAGAGGACGTTGAGCGCGTCACGCAGAGTCGTGCCCTGGTTGATCTGATTGTCGTTGCTATCCAAAACGAATCCCCGCGATCCGGTAAACGGTCACCTTAACGCCGCCGCCCCCGGTCGGCGGTCGCGGCACGGTATCGTCGCGCATGATGACCCGCGCCAACAGCCACGACACCCGTTCTTGATCGATCTGCACATTCACTTGCTTCCGGGTATCGACGACGGACCGGCCGATCTTGACGGCGCGCTGGCGCTGGCAAACGCCGTGCGGGCCGACGGCGTCACCGCCGTTGCCGCGACGCCGCACGTCAACGAGGCGCATCGCACGACGGCGGCGACGATGCGCGACGCGCTCGCGAGCCTGCGCGCCGGCCTCGCCGGCGCCGGTCTGGCGATCGACGTTCACGGCGGCGCCGAGATCGCGATCGACCGGCTGGACCGGCTCAGCGATGACGACCTGCGCGGTTTCAGTCTCGGCGGCAGCGGGCGCTACTTGCTGCTGGAATGCCCGTACGCCGGCTGGCCGATGGACCTCGAACTGCATACCGGCCGGATCGCCCAGCTGGGAATGCGCCCGCTGCTGGCGCACCCCGAGCGCAGCGCCGCGGTCCAGGGCTCCGGCGGCGCCGAACGCCTGCGCGACGCGGTCGACCGCGGGCTGCTGGTTCAGATAACCGCGGGATCGCTGAGCGGCCATCATGGGCGAACCGCCGCCGAGACGGCGCGCAGGCTGATCGACGAAGAACTCGTTCACGTGATCTCCAGCGACGCTCATAGCGCCGATCGCCGCCCACCGCGTATGAGCGAGGCGTTCGCGGCGATCGGCGACGACGTGCTTGCCCGTTGGCTGACGACCGCCGCGCCGGGCGCGATACTGCGCGGCGAGCGGCTTCCCGAACGTCCGCGCCGGCGCGCGTCGCGCGGCGATCCCCGCCGAATTCTCACTCGAAGGCCAGCCGCGAGTCGATCGCCAGGCTCGCGACACCGCCCTGCGACGCCCTGAACGTCGCCGGTCTGCGTGCCTTGAATCGCAGCTGAAAAATCCCGTCGCGACGCGGCAGAACTCGCGCCACGGTTCTGAATCTCCTTCCGCGGCCACGTGTCACCAGGACGCGCGCCTTGTCGCCGGACGGTGCGCGGCCCCAAACGTATGCACGGCCCCGGCGCACCTGGGCGTAAAACGGAAAGCGGAGCGCGCGTGCCGTCGGCTTCTGGCGATCGTCGGCGTCGTAAAGCCCACCGCCGCGCACGATACCGCCGCTGCGGTCGGTCAGCAACGACCACATCACCATGCTCACACCGGCGCGCCAGAGCCTGTACAGGCTGATCGAGGCCCGTACACCGGCGAAGGCGTAGCCGTCGCCGATCGACTTGTTCGGCGGATTGGTGAACCAGGCGAACTCGGTCGACCACAGCCGCTTGCGCCCGCGGCTGACGGTCTTGAGCCGCTGGGAGTAGGCGAGCATGCGCGAGATCTCCGGCACGTCGGCGACGAACATGTTGCCCTTGATCGCGGCCGGGCGGCCCGGCGTGGCCAGCAGCGAGTAGGGATGCACCGAGAACACGTCGAAGCGTGCGCGCTTGCGGCAGGGGGACCGAGCAAATGCTCCATTGCGCGGCGTCACGCAAAGGAGTGCGGCGGCGAACTCGAGCGGGAAGGCCGCGGGGGTCGACGACCTGACCGGCGCCAGCCCGGCGGCGATCACGACCGAGTTCGGCTGGACCGCCTTGACCTCGTCGAAAAAGCCGTTGAGCAGGCCGCGATACAGCTCGGCGCTCGCCGGCGCCAGAAAGAGCGGCAGATTCGGCTCGTTCCACGCCTGCCAGTAGCGCACCGCCGGTAGCGGGGCGCCGCCGGGCGAGTCGGCAAACGAGCCGCTGTAGCGCACCGCCGCGGCGTGGGCGAAGTCGCCGAAGGCCGGCACACTGGGTCGCCATGCGCCGCCACCGGCGCCGCTGTGCTTTGGAGCGGTGCCGCGCTGCGCCCACTCCGGTGCGCCGAGCAGGGTCAGCAGTGGGATCTTGCCGGCGGCGACGATTCGCCGGACCTTCGCGTCGGTGTCGGCCCATTCGTACTGCGGATCGGCGGGGTTGCGCGGATCGAAGCCGCCGGGGCGAGTCGCGCCCGAGGGCGCGATCGCGTTCCAGCTCACGACCACACGCAGATAGCGGATCGCCAATTTCTCGGCCCGTGCCAGTTGTAGCGCCGCCGTATTATCGCCGATTGCCGGTTCGTCGACGCCGGTCGCAAAGCCCGCCCGGGCCGGTTCGGCGCCGAGCGGCGAGCTCAGCGACAGACCGAGCATCACCGCGGCGCCCGCGGCCGTGGCAGTCCATTGCCGGGCCCGCATTTCTAGAGGCCGCGGCGGCCGAGAACATGTGGAACCGTCCGCATGAGGATCTTCAGATCCTCCCACAGCGACCAGTTGGCCACATAGACGTAGTCAAGTTTGACCATCTCGTCGAGCGGGATCCGCACCGGTCCTAGGAGCTGCCAGACGCCGGTGATCCCGGGGGTGATGTTGCTGCGACGGCGGTACCAGCCGGTGATGTTCTTGTCCTCCTCGGGCACCAGCGGCCGCGGGCCGACGAGCGACATGTCGCCGCGCAGAACGTTGATCAGTTGCGGCAGCTCGTCGATGTGGGATTCACGCAGGAACCGGCCGATGCGCGTGATGCGCGGATCGTCGGTGACCTTGAACAGACCGGTGGTCTCGTTGAGGTGCTGTAAGGCGCCGCGCTCGTCGTCGGCGCCCGACCGCATCGTGCGGAACTTGATGATCTCGAACTGCTTGCCGTCACGGCCGATCCGCGGCTGACGGTAGAACACGCCGCCGCTCGAGTCGAGCCTGATCGCGAGCGCCGCGACCACCAGCAACGGGGCGAAAATCAACAGGCTCGCCGCCGCGGCGCTGACGTCGAGCCAGCGCTTGAGCATGTTCGATGAGGCGGTCATGCGAAAGTCGCGCACCCCCATCAACTGGGCACCGCCGATGTCGTCGGCCTCCATCGCGCCGCCGATCGCGTCGAAGAGGCGCGGCATCAGGCTGATCTTGACACCGAAGCTCTTGACGGCGCGGATCACGTCACTGAACTCGTCGGGATCGCGGCCTTCGGGGACCACGACGATACGATCGATCTCGTAGAGATCCACCACCTTCCGCAGTTCCCCAGGCCGGCCGAGCACGCGTGACGCGCCATGCGGCAACTCGTCCTCCGAGAGCGGCAGGCGGCCGGCGACCAGCGCCCGGATACTCGGGTTCGCCGCAATCTGGCGGCGCAGGTTGTCGCACCCGGCGGCGTCGCCGATCACCAATAGCCGCTCGGCCGGGGTCACCTGCCGCGCTATGCGCCGGGCGAGCAGGCGTCCGGCGGCGAGCAGGACAAACAGCGAGAGCGTCATGAACACCAGTTGCTTGGACCCGATCGCGGCCAGCCCGGCGACGAGCAGATCGCGCGCGATGAAGGCGCCGACGGCCACCAGCACGGCGACCACGAACAGATTCGGCAGTTCGTCCAACGTCGTTTTGTTGAGCACGTGCGCGTCACGGTCATAGAGGCCGGCGACCTTGCACGCCGGCACCACCACGAGCACCGAAGCGAACATCGACCAGTACACGGCGGCCGTTTGCGTCATCTCGGCCGTCAGAACCAGCGCGAGCACGACCGACACGAGGTCGCTCAGACCGAGGTAACGCCGATAGACCGAGTCGCGCAGCCCGGCGCGGCTGAGCCGGCGGTCGCCCGAAGCGGCACTCGGCTCGAGCGGAAAGAGTTCGCCGGTGAACTCGCGGGTGGCGCCTGTGAGCGCGGCCGGCTGCGGCCCCGCGGCGCTCGATGAGAGATTTGCTTCCATGCTAAGCGGTTCCCGCGGTCAGGGCCTGCTGGATTTCCCGTGTTTCCCGGGCTTCTTGGAGTCCTTCGACTTGCCCTTGTGAGGCGGGTTGCCGCATTTCTTGCATCTTGTGATGCCGGCCGTCGCCGCCGCCCGCGCACATCTCGCCGGGGGAGATGTACTCGTTGCCGCCGCGGACCGTGATGTGGGCGGTGATGGTGTGGGGGACACCGGCCGGATCGACGGCGTCCGGCGGGGTCAGCGTAGGTGTGCAGGCGTTGAAATCGTGAGCAGAGGCGGCGGGGGCCGGCACGGCGACGACGACGGTCATCGCAATCGCCGGTACGGCGAAGGTTGTGCCGGGGAAATGAGATCCCCACTGGGCGTTGGTGGCGCGGTGCATCCGAGCGACTCCGATCAAAGAACACGACGACGCCCTTTCCCGGATTCGTTCCGGATCGGGCGCCCGATGAATCTTGCCGACTGGCGACTTGCCCCGTGGCTGGAAAACCGAGTACGGGCCGAGCGTTAACTCGAATATATGCCTCCGGAGCGTCGATTGCAACTCGGTCCGCAACTTTGTTCCTCGGCGACTGGATTTGAGCTAAACCGGTGTCGCGTCGATATCCCCTGCACAGCGAGCCAATTCAACGCGGCCGCCTCGGCCGAAACGGCAATGTCCCATGCCTGGGGTAGCGTGCGCGCGTATTCCCGGGTCTGGCCTTGCATCACGGCCTCCCGCCGCAAACGCTCAAGAATGAGAATCCAGCTCTGGAGCTACAACTACGACCCCGAACCCACGGGGATCGGCCCGGTCAGCAGAACCTGGGCGCACGCGATGCGCGGCCGCGGCCACGAGATCCACGTCGTAGCCGCGCATCCGCACTATCCGGCGCCCGTCTGGGGTTCGCGGCGCCGGCCGTACCGGGAGGTCCGCGACGGGATCGAGGTGACGAGGCTGCCGCTGTGGATCGGCCGCGGATCGGCCTCGGCGCGCCTGCGCCAAGAGGCGAGCTTCGCCGCCTGGCAAACCGCCTACCTGCCGATGCTGGGGGGAGTCGACGCCGTGGTGGCCGTGTCACCATGCTTCCCGGCGCTGGCGCCGGCGATCCTCAACCGGAAGCTGCGGCGCAGGCCGTTGGTTTTGTGGGTCCAGGACATCCTCCCCGACGGGGCGGTATCGACCGGGATCATGCGCGACGGATGGGCGATTCGCGCCGCCCAAAGGCTGGAGACGGCGTCGTACCGGGCGGCCGACGGGATCGTGGTGATCTCGGATCGATTCAAGGAGAATTTGATGGGTAAAGGCGTGCCGGAAGCAAAGGTCGCGCGGATTTACAACCCGGCGACGATGCCTGTCGCCGCCGAACCGCGCAAGTGGAACACCGGCGAACCGCCGCGTGTCCTGGTGATGGGGAACATCGGGCATTCGCAGGCGCTCCCGGCGGTGGTCCGGGCCTTCGAGCATTCGCCAGCGCTTGCGCGGCTCGGAGCACGACTCGTGATCACCGGTACGGGGGTGGCCGAGGAGGAAGTGAAGGCGTCCGCGAAAACCAATCGAGTGGAGATCCTCGGTGTCGTCAGCGACGACCGGTTGGCGCAGGAGCTGGGCCGGGCGTCGATCGGCCTCGTCAGTCAGAGGAACGACCACGCGGAGTTCAACATGCCGTCGAAGGTGATGAACTACATGGCCAGCGGGCTGCCGGTGGTGGCATTTGTCGGGCCAAGTTCCGAGGTCGCGGAGTTGGTCCACTCATCCGGCTTTGGCGCGGTGGTCGACAGCGGAGATGTCGATCGGCTCGGTCAGACGATGTCCGATCTGCTGAGTGATCATGACGCGTTGTGCAGGCAGAGCGAGAATTGCCGCCGGTTCGCGAGGGATCTGCTCGGTAACGACGCCCTGGCTCGCCGGTTCGAGGAGGTCATCTCCGGCGGTTTGCGCTCGCCGTCGTAGGCTGCGCGAGATGAACGAGTCCGCGGATCAGCACTACAAGGGTGATACCGGCGCGTCGCTCGCTCTCCTGACGGCAAGGGTCAAGCCGGGGATCGAACCCAGTGAATCATTCCTGACGTGGATCTGACACGGATTCAGCGCCGATGAAACTCGCCGTGATCTCAAACATGGTGGACCCGAACGTCACCCCGGTCTACGAGCGGCTCGCCGCGCGCGACGACTGCGAGCTGCTGGTTCTCTACGAGACGGCGGTCGAGCCCAATCGTAAGTGGAGGGTGCCTGACCTGTCCTTTGACCACGTCTTCCTGAAGTCCAGGACCGTGGACCTGCGGTTCATCCATCCCGACGCGTTCCTGCACCTGACCTGGGGAACCAACAAAACGCTGAAGGACTTCAACCCAGATGTCGTGGTCGGTCGAGGTTCCGGTATCTGGAGCTCGCCGGCCAATATTTCGGCGTTTCTGTTTCGTAAGCGCAACCGGTGGCGCTTCGTTCCGTGGTGGGAGAGTTTCGCGCGCGACCGACCGACGATCGTGCGCCGGGTCGCCGACCCGTGGATCCGGTTTTTCCTGAGTCGTTCGGATGCGGTGCTGACCTGCGGGAAGCGAGCAGGGGCGTACCTGGAAACCCTCGGGATTGACTCGTCCCAGATCGTCATTGCCCCGCATTCGATCCCGGCGAAGGCTCCGGCTCACCTGCCGGCGATAGGCGGCGAGTCCGCCGAAGGCCGCCGTCGCAGGCGACTTCTTTTTGTGGGCCAGCTGATCCCGCGCAAGGGCATCGACGTTCTGCTCGACGCGCTTTCGCGGGTCGACGACGCCGAGCTGTGGATCGCCGGCGATGGAGAGCTGGAGGATGTCGTGGCTGCGGCCGCGCGAGGCGACTCAAGGATCCGATATCTCGGTCACTTGCCAACAGAAGAGATCATGGCCCTATATCCACAAATCGACATACTCGTCGTCCCTTCTCGCTACGAGGTCTGGGGCTTGGTCGTCGACGAAGCGCTGGCGTTTGGGCGACCGGTCGTCGCGACCGATCAAGTCGGTGCCGCCGACGACCTGATCGAGGCCGGCGTCACCGGGGAAATCGTGCCGGCGGGCGACGCGGCAGCGCTCGCGGCGGCAATCAACTCGGTCTGCGGCTGGACGGACGAACGGCTCCGCCGCTGCGCAGAAGTGGGTTCCTCAGCGATCGAGTCCCGTGGGGTTGATGCCGCGGTCGGGGCCTACTTTGAGCTGGTGGAGTGACGGGCGAACCGACAACGTTCGATTTGTTCCCACCACTGGCCGCACTGCCACGTAACCGCCTCGGGCTTCGGCGTCCATTACGCTCTCGACAGTGCGAAGCGTCAGCGCAGATGGGAAGGACCGGCAAGACTCACCCCAACCGGTCGGGCCGTTTCGCCGGGTAGTTGCCGGCGATTCTCTGCACAGGACTCGTCTACATGACGAGAAAGGCAATGCCCTTCCTTTGTCCGAGTTGCGGCACGTCCCGTACGATGCGTACCTCACGCTCCGCCGGCTGGCAACGGGGCGGCTGCCGGAGCTCCCGTGGATCCCGTTCAACGCGATCCAGCGCATCGGCAATCTTCTGGAGCCCGGGTGGGACATGGTTGAATTCGGATCAGGTATGTCAACCGCATGGTATGCGCGCAGGGTTGCCCGCCTGCAAAGCATCGAACACGACGCCGGATGGCACAAGCGGATCTCAAAAACCATTCCGAAAAACGTTAGGTACGACCTGCGATCCGAGGACGGCTACGCGACCCTCGCCGATCGCGAGGATGGATCAATTGACTTCGCCGTCATCGACGGCATTCTCAGGGGTGACTGCATGGCGGAGGTGATTCCGAAAATCAAACCGGGCGGCTGGATTTATCTGGACAACTCGGACAAGGACATGACGGTTCCGAACGGACAAATCAGGAAGGCCGAACGGTTGCTGCGCAATGCAATCGAGGACCGATCCGGGCACCTCGAGCAGAGGACCGGCTTAACGGTAGGGGCGCTGGCCACGAGCCAGTGGACGCTTGGTCGGCTTTGAGAGTCCGGCCGCACAATCGTTTTTCCTGCCGCTACGTAGCTGCGATCGGCTCCTGTCGTTGAGAACGGCGCCAAATGATGTTGCCCGGAACAATTCGCGATCCGGTGCCCTAACGCCATTCGCATGATGCAGCGATCGGTCACGCGTCGACCGCAAACGTCGCGGTTGAGGAACAGCGCCGGGACGCTCGGAACGACATTATTGGTTCAGGCGATCGGATTGGTAACTGGAGCAATCGCGGCCCGCACGCTCGGCGTGGACGGCCGCGGAATCCTCGCGGCACTCATGGTTTGGTCAGCCGGCATCGCAAATCTAGGCGACCTTGGGGGCCCGGTCGCGTACGCATATCAGTCGGCGGAAGGTGACGAAAACCGGCGACAACTCGCTCGCAACGCGTTGTCGATCGTCCCGGTGCAGAGCGTCGGCCTGATCGCGGTCGGCTTGCCGATAGTCGCGTTGGTGATGAGCAAATATGATGGATATGGAGTTCTCGCGATCGCATACTTTTCCGGTTTCATCCCGCTGAACTTGTTCACTCGGTACATGATCGCGATCCATCAGGGGTCACAGGATTTTCGGAAATTCAATCTCGTGCGAATCGCCCTGACGGTCTCGTACGCCGTCGCGCTTGTGGTGCTTTTCGTCGCGGGTGTCAATCAGGTCAAATGGGTCGCCGCGGCATTGCTCGCGAGTAACGTCGTCGCCGCGTTGGTCGTTGTTCGCGGACTTGACCTCAAGGGAGCGGTGCATCAGAAGTTCAATCGTGCCAAGGCCCGCGCAACGTTTTCGTACGGCATGCGAGCCCATATAGGCAATCTCACACCAATCGATTCGATGCAGCTTGATATCGCGCTGGTGGTCCTGTTCCTAGGCGCGCGCGAGGCGGGCCTCTATGCGGTGGGGATTGCCGCCGCCGGTGCGATTCGCACTGGAGGCACCGCGATCGGCATCGTTGCGCTGCCAAGCGTCGCCGCCGAGCCTGATCACCAGCGACGAGCCGAAACCATTGGCTTGTTCTTTCGAGGCGCGCTCGTCGTCGTGTCGTTAACCGCGTTGGTCGCGTTTCTCGCGGCACACAAACTTGTGCCGTTGATTTACGGGGACGAGTTCTCGGGTGCGATACCCGTGGTCCAGATCCTCGTGCTGGGAATCGTCGCGGCGGCGCTGCGCCAAGTGCTCGGCGACTGTCTTCGAGGTGCCGGCATGCCGATGTCCGGAACGGTGGCGGAGGTCGCAAGCTGGCTGGTGGCCGTCGTCGCGCTCGCGACACTCGTCCCCCTGTTCGGTGCCGTCGGTGCGGCTTGGGCCGTCAGCGCTTCATATGTTGCAGCCCTCTTGATACTCATGGCGATCGCGCACTCGAATGGCATCGCCTGGCGCACGCTCTTGATCCCCGGCCACCAGGACCGCGACGTTTTCAGACAAGTTGTGCGCTACGCAAGACGGTGAGGCGTATACGTCATCGCAACGAAACCGATTGGAGTAGTGCAGCCGTGAATGGGCCAGCCGGGAGCCGGCGAGTGGTCGTAGCCGATCCCGGGAGACCGGAAATGGCGATGGCTGCGTCGGCGCTCGCCAAGATAAACGCGCTTAGCAGTTACGTGACCCCCGTCGCGTTCATGGAAGACGGTTTCACGCAGCGCATCGGGTCGATGCTGCCGCAGGCGATTGGGCGGAGGGTGACTACGGCGGCGCGACTTCGAGCGTATCCGCCGAATGTTTCCCCAGGGGAATTCCGTAGTGCCGGCGCGATCGCCGAGCTCGTCTTCTTTTCGAGTCAGAGGACCTCGCTTGGGAAGCCGTTGCGACACCGTGCAATGCTCGCCAGAAACACGCGTGTCGACCGTGGAGCCGCAAATCAACTGACTTCGTCGGATCGCAGCCTTTTCTGCAGCAATGGATGTTCCGAGAGATCCCTTGAGCGAGCGTCCGAACTCGGGATCGCGACGTTGCTGAACTACCCGATCGCCCACCATGCGTGGGCGCGGGACATCCTCGACGAAGAAGCGGAGCTTGTTCCCTCGTTCGCGGCGACCCTCCAGTACCCAAGCAGAGATGAGCCCACGATCCAAAAGCTGGATCGCGAGATCGAACTCGCGGACCGAGTTCTTGGGCTGTCGTCGTTTCACGTCGACACCTTCGTCGCGAGCGGTGTGCCGCGCGACAAGCTTGTGATTGCGCCACTTGGTGTGGACCTCGAGCTTTTCAGGCCGCAGGACGCAGCTGTGCGCGATGGGGTCTTCCGTGTCGTCTTCGTCGGGCAAATCACCCAGCGGAAGGGGATCTCCTACCTCATCGACGCGTTCGAACTCGCGAATATCCCCAATAGTGAACTCGTGTTCATCGGCAGAGTCGTTGGGTCTGACGGGGTGTGGGCGAAGACTCCGCGATTGCGCCACATACCTCACCTCCCGCGCCATGCATTGCCCGCCGTCTACGCCGACGCGTCCGTATTTGTCATGCCGTCGTTAGTCGAAGGGTTCTGCCTCACGGCGGTGGAGGCGCTCGCATGTGGTGTCCCCTCGATTGTCACGCCAAACACGTTTGGGGACGAGGTGGTTCGCGATGGCGTCGAGGGCTGGAATGTCCCGATTCGAAACGCGGAGGCGATCGCGGACAAGCTGTGCCGGCTGGCCGAGGATTCAGATCTCCGGACCTCGATGGCCAGCGCCGCCCGCCTGCGGGCGGAAGCGTTCAGCTGGGATGCCTTTGGCGAAAAGGTTTCCGCTCATCTACTGGAAATCTAGGTCGTCGGCGATCGGCCCTGCTTGATCCTGCCGTCTCCGGAAGTTCGGACGGCCTGGACGGTGCGGCTCGAGGCGATGGCGATTAGCACGAGCGGGCCGATGGCGAACAGTGCCCTCGCGAGCGTGTCTGCGAGGTTTCCACGCATCAACAACACCGAGAGCGGTAACCCGATGCTATACGCGAGTCGAACAAGGTCGTTCGATCGATTGTTCTCGAAATAGTCCCACATCAGCCGCAGCAAAATCCCGATCAACGCCATGCCGAGCATCACGCCGATCCAGCCGGAGTCGTAGTAGAAGCCGCCGATCGGCGAGTACGCCACCGACGCGTCGCCGGCACGGACGCCCGAGTTCCCGAATGCTGCCTCGTTGACGACGGCGTCGGAGACGTATGGCTTGTCGGGCCACACCAGTCGCGGGATTGGCTGCGCGATCGTCGTCACGATGGCGCTTCCGGGGCGATACCCCAATCTGTCGGGCACCAGCTGCCGCTCTACGACTAGGCCGTCGAACATCTCGATCGTGGGTCCGAGCACAAGGGTTTGCCATGCCCGGCTCGGATGTGTAACCGTCGTCTGAAAGCCTGAGCCGACGGCGCTCAAGCCCTGCTCGCCCGGGCGGAAGTTTTGTGTCGTGACCACGAACCCGAGCACCATGGCTACTACTGCAATTGCCGGAACCAGCCTTACGCGCCACTGATTGAGCAGCATGATGTAAATAAGGAACGGGGCAACGAACAGGATCGCGGTGAACCGGTTGCCTGCCGGCGCCAGAATACCCGCGAACAAAAGCGCGAATGCCCAGCCAGACGCCTTGAGCCAACGCGACCCGGTGTGGGTCCCGGTCCGGTAGAGCAACAGCGCCGCCGGAAGAGCCATTGTCGGTGCCATGTAGAGATATGCGGAACTTTTTCTCGAGTCGGTCGCGAAGCCCGTGCTCAGCGCGTCCCAGGCCGAAACCCCAGACTGGGCGGCGGAGACGCCATACATGGCGAGCCCAGCCAAGATGCATGCAAACGAGAAGACGACAACCATTCCATCGTGTGACGCGTCCGGGATCGGCGGGATCCTCCTGACAACGCTTTTCGGCCGAAGTACGAAGTACCCGGCGTACAACGACGCTGCGCCGAGCATTGTCAGGACCAGTACCTCGTCGAAGTGTTTCGCCAAGCCATAACCGCGGAAGTAGAGCTGATCGTTGGCCAGCAGCGCCGCGGGTCGAACTACGAACATCACGCCCATCGTCGCGCCGGCCCATACCACCGGCTCAAGCCAACTGCTCCTACCACCGGACAGCAGGCGATAGGCCACCGGAGAAAAAACCACCACGGCTAGGAGCGCGACCACAACTGCCGAGCGTGACCGTTCAGCTTGGGCGATTCCAAACCCGGCTCCAGTCGTTACCGCCACAAGGCCGAGAATTGAGGCGACTCCCTTTCGGCGGTTCGCCCTAGCCATTGCCGGTCCGCGACGCGTGCCGGCGACGGGAGCGGGACCGTCCGCGTCGCATGGTCAATTTGTGATGCCTCCCGTGTTCCGACTAAACAACCCGTCGGCCTGCAGTAGCCGGCCATCGGCGGCGACGCTCGGAGAGAAGTATCCGTTCAGGTAAAAATCGCGTTCGGCCAGAAATTCAATGATCTCGTGAAAAAGGGGCTGCCCCACATAAAGCTCCACAAACGAACACTCGACGATCACATAGTCGATCGCTCCGAGCACGGCTCGGCCACCCTTGAGCACGCCGAGCTCACCTCCCTGAACGTCGATCTTCAAGAGTGACGGGCGGGCGATCCGGCCGGCCTGGAGTTCATCGTCCAGCCGCCGTACCGGGATCTCGATCGTGCGAACCATCTTCGCCTCGGGGAAAGTCGTGGTCTGAGTGGCCGAGGGCTGCAGCAGGGATGATGAATCATCGGCAAGGGCGACGTGAAAATCAAGTTCCTCGCTGGTCTCGCCCAGCGCAACCGGGTGAATCGCCACCGACCGGCCCCGCGGCAGAACCGTTTGAAGCCGCGATCGCGGATCGTCCAGTGGCTCGAAGCAGTCGAACCGCGCATGAGGAAATCGCACGCTGGCCCAGGTCAGGAACTGGCCGCGATTCGCGCCGACGTCAACCACGTGCGCGATCTCACGCGGCAGCGGAATGCCGTCGTGCTCAATGCTGGCCGCCACGCCGTGGCGCAGGGCATGTCTGAAACCCGGTTCACGAAGAACCTTCAAGCCCTTGATCGTTCGGCGGATCATCCGCGTGCCCAGTTGCTTAACTCTCGTCCGAACACATCACGTCCCCGGTCGACGATCGGCTCCACATCTCATGCGCACTCTCTTTGTCGTTCACTATCCGGTTTTCGGCGGACCGCACAATCAGGCCTTGCGGCTTGACCGGCCGCTCGCCGCACGTGGCTGGGAAACCATCGTGCTGATCCCGGACGAGCCGGGAAACGCAAACAACCGTCTGACCGAGTCGGGCCTCAACGTTATCCAGGCCAGGTTGCATCGTCTGCGAGCGAAGCCCTCGGTAATGCTGCAGTGGAACTTTCTGCGTGGGTTCTGGCCGGGCGTTCGCGCGATCCGTCGGATCATCCGCGAGCAGCGCATCGACACGGTGATGATCGGTGGTCTCGTGAACCCCCACGCCGCCATCGCGGCGCGACTCGAAGGCGTGCCCGTGGTCTGGCAGATTCTCGACACGCGCACGCCGCGACCGCTGGTTAGGCTGCTGATGCCGATTGTCAAGCGTCTCGCAGACTCTGTTCTGGTCACCGGGATGGGTGTGGCGAATGCGCATCCGGGGGCAACCGGCTTCGGCCCCCGTTTGTTCTCATTCTTTCCGCCTGTCGACACCGAGCAGTTCCAGCTGGAACAGCGGAACCGCCGCTCCGCCAGGGACGAGCTCGGCATCGCGGGCCAAGCACTTGTGATCGGCAGCGTGAGCAATGTCAATCCCCAGAAGGACCAGATGACCTTCGTGCGCGCGGCCGGCCGATTGCGTCAAACCGACCCCGGTCTTCGATTCCTGATTCTCGGCGCCAGGTATCCGGAACATGCCCAGTACTCGCGCGACCTGGAAGCCGAGGCGCGAGCCGTCGGTCTGACGATCGGCGAAGATCTGCTGTTTCACGACCCCGGGTCCGATGTCGAGCGATTCGCATCGGCGCTCGACATTTTCTGGCTGACCTCCGGGCCGCGGTCTGAAGGTATCCCGACGGTGATCGAAGAGGCGATGTCGTTGGGTCTGCCTGTAGTGACGACCGACGTCGGTTCGGTCCGTGACACCGTGCTCGACGGGACGACGGGCTTCGTTGTCGCGCCTCGCGACCCACAGGCGATCGCGGATGCAACACGAAAGTTGATCGGTGATCCGCAGCTGCGTAGCCGGTTCGGCGACGCGGCGCGCAAGCGGGCCGTGGAGACGTTTTCCGTTGAGCGCTGCGCCGACATTCACGTCGCGGCCTTCGACGCGGCCTTGGCGCACAATCGGCAGCGCCGCCGCAAACCGGGCGGCGAAACTTCGTAGAAAACGCCCGAGCGGACGGCATCGGCCTTCCGCTATTTCAGTACCCGTGCATGCGCGCGCAATCGCCTCGCCTGCCGCAAGGCCGCCTCCGCGCCGTCGGCATCGCCCCGCTTGGCGTACACCCTGGCGGCGAGCAGAGCCCACCGCCAATTGGTCGGTTCGTTCTTTTGAGCAACAGCCAGGTCTCGGGTTGCACCGGCCAAGTCGTCACGCCCTTCGAACGCCAGCCCCCGCTGCGCATACCCGCTCGCCCCCCAAGGCTGCGCCTCGATCGCCGTGGTCGCCCGCGCGACCGCCGCGTCATAGCTCCCGGCCCGAAACGCCTCCCGCGATTTCGCCAGCGCCCGCTCACTCGCCAGCCCCGGCAGCTGCGCCATCACCGCCAGAATCGCCACCAGCACCAGTGCCACGG
>JBASWU010000081.1:0-4988 GCA_049276635.1 Solirubrobacterales bacterium
CGCCGGGCCGCGCTTGACCTTGAAACCCTTGGCCAGCTCCGCGAGGCTGACGGCGGTCTGGGCGACTCGCTGCGCCGCGGCGGTGACCTGCTCGGACGCCGCCGACGTCTGCTCGGTCGAGGCCGAAACCTGCTCGGTCGAAGCGCTCGACTGTTCGGCGACCGACGCCACCTCCTCGATCTGCTCCCGCACGCTGCCCGCGTCGTTGGCGATGCCCTTGGCGAGCTCGGCGATCTCGACCGAACTCTCGTGCAGGGCGCGAACCGCGCCGCTGATATCGAAGAAGATCTGACGGTTGCGGCTGACCGTCTCGAAACCGCTCTCGACCGTCGCGACGCCGCTCTCCATCGCGGCGACGGCCTGCTGAGTCTGCGCACGGATCTCGAGGATCAATTGCGCGATGCCGCCGGCCGAGCCCTGGGCGTCCTCGGCGAGCCTGCGAACCTCTTCGGCGACGACCGCGAAGCCACGGCCCTGCTCGCCGGCGCGCGCCGCTTCGATCGCCGCGTTCAGGGCGAGCAGATTCGTCTGAGCGGCGATGTCCGTGATCGACTGGACGATCTGGTCGATGTTGGTCGACTTGTCACCCAGCGACTGGATCACCTCGGAGGTGGCCAGCGACGTCTCGCGCACGATCTGCATCGCTCCCTGAACTTCGGCCGCGCGCTCGACGCCGTCCTCGGTCAGCCGTTCGGTGTCGGCACTCTGGCGCTGCGCGTTACCGGCGTGTTCGGCCGCGTCGCGTACGGCGGTTTCGATGTCGGCGACGACGTCGCTGGTGCGGGTCACCAGATCGACCTGGTGCGCCGCGCCCTCGCTGATCGAGCTGATCGCCTGGGCGACCTCGCCGATCGCGTGGCCGGCCTCGTCGGAAGTGTGGACCATCTCGCCGGCGGCGGCGCGCAACTCGATCGCCGCCAGCTCAATCCGGTCGATCGTCGCGCGGAAACTCGCGATCATCTTGCCGAGCGCCTCCTGAATATCGCCGATCTGACCGGAGTTGTCGCGCACGATGTCGCGGCTCAGATCCCCGGCGGCGGCTTCGTCGGTGAGCCTGACGAGATCCCTCAGCCGGTGAGCCGTAAGCGTGGCGACGACGTACGCGTTTCCGGTCGCCGCCAGCAGCGCGTAGGCCGGTGCGGCGATGATCGCGACCTGGGCGTTGCGCGCAGCCGACCTCATCTCTTCGCTCCTGCGCAGCAGCTCGGCCTTGCCGGCCGTCCCGGAGGCCAGCATTTGGTTGATGGCGTCCCGTGCGTCGGTCATCGCCAGTGACTCGCGCCAGGCGTACACCAACAGCGGAATCATGCCGGCCAGGACGATCGCGGCGCCGGCCAATGCCTTAGCCGACACGTCGAGATTCACATACCACGCGAGCGCCGCCGGGCGCGATCGGTTCGATCCCCGGATCGGCTGAAGGCCGTCAGCCATCGGTCAGACCACCGGCGCGTCGCCGGCGTCCATCCCGGCCGATCCGGCCAGCGCGGTCGGGTCGAGCAGGATGATCAGCCGATCGCCGGACTTGACCACGCCGTCGACGATCGGATTGCCCGAAGTCGGTAGATCCTCGAACTCCGAAGTGTCGACGGTGAGCACCTCGGAGACGTCGTCGACGATCACGCCGGCCATCGACTCGTCGGAGTTGATCAGGACGATTTTCTCGCCCGGCCGGTCCGCGCTCGACTTGAGTCCCAGTGCCGGTCGTACGTCACGAACCGGAACGATTTGCCCGCGTAGGTTGATCACGCCCATCAGCGTCGAGTCGCTGCTGGCGACCGCCCGCGGTTGTTGATAGCGGATCACCTCCTGGACTGAACGAATCGGCAGGCCATATTCCTCGTCGCTGAGCACGAATACAACGAGCTGCCGCGAGTTCGCGTTACCGGATAAAGGAGATTGAGACATCTAGGACTTGAACTTCGCCGGGGGATTGTGTACCCCTACCGACGTCGGCCTTTGCGACCGATAACTCAAGCTTTTTTACGTCGTCAGGCGTCGGCAAGCGCATCGCCGACGGCCGAAGTCACTTCTTCCGGGTTGAACGGCTTGACCACGAACGCCTTCGCCCCCGTGTCGATGCACTCCTTGACGACGGACTCTTCGCCGAGCGCGCTGCACATGATCACCCGCGCCTCTGGCGCAAGCGTCATGATGTGGTTGAGCGCGCCCATGCCGCTGCGCTCGGGCATCGTGATGTCGAGCATCACCAGTTCGGGCTGGAACTGGGAAAACAGCTGAATCGCCTCGTCACCGTTCTCGGCCTCGGCGACGACATCGTGGCCCTCGCCCGTGAGGATGTCGCTCAGGCGCTTGCGCATGAACATCGAATCGTCTGCGATCAGAACTGTAGCCATATTGTGGTATCGGATTCTATTGGTTGGATATCGGTGATTGGATCAGTGAGGTGCATCGGTGAGCTTGTTTGACGCCGCGCCGCGCGCGGCTAAGACGATCAGGCCGTCATCCTGTCTGAAGCGGGCTCTCCCCAGGAACCCTCTGCAAGGCGTGCGGTCGCGACCCGGCCGCGCTCGCCGGCCTGGCCGGAGCCGCCCAGAGGCGGCGCGCCGAGCTCGACGGCTTCATCCGTCCCGGACTTGACCATAACTCTGCTTTCGCCAACCACGACTTGAACGCTTCGACCGTGTTCGCCGCCGACATCTTTGCCGGTGACCGCGATTCCGGCATCCATCAGCAACGCGCTGGCGGCCTCGACATTACGGTCGCCGACGCCGGCGAGCTTGCTGCCGGCCGCGCTGCCGAACATCGTCGCCCCGCCGACTAGGACCGCGTAAAGATCGTCCGGCCTGACGCCCAAAGACAGAAGGCCGGAGAGCATCGCCGGAACCGCCGTGTCCGCGAACTTCGCCGGTGGCGCCTCGCGACCTCCGGTCATCTTGCTCTCGGGCAAAACGACGTGCGCCAGCGCCGCCGCGCGCTGGCGCGGCGCGACCAGAATCAAGGCGACACACGACCCCAGGCCGACGATCGTGAGGACGTCTCGCGGTGATTTCGTCACCGCCATCTCGCCCATGCGAACCTGCACCAATCTGGCCGATTCCGGGCCAGCCGGAAATTTCATTCCCGCCCGAGGCTGTTGATCAGCGCCTCGACACTGGTGTCGCTTGGGATAAAGAGAAAACGCACCGTGCAGTTGGCCTTGTCGACCATCAATTCGGTATCGACGAGCACCGCGTAGTTGGTGATCACCGACGACATCGCGAGCACCGTGCCGAGCACGGCGCCGAGCATCCCCTCGGCAACCTCGGGCGGCTCGGGCTCGAAGGTCATCCCGCAGGACTCGGCGATTCCGAAGACGTACTGCGTGCCGATGATGTTGGCGATCTCCTGAAGCGCGGATCGGGCAAGCTCCGTGTAGGGCTCGACCTCGAGAATGCCGTAAAGCTCCTTTTCGCCCTCGGGGTCGAACACGAGCAACACGCTCGCCTCGATCTGACCGACGACGGGCAGCCACGCGACGGTAACCTGCTCGGCCGGTGAGCCGAGACGCTCGACCGCATCCGACAGCGGCAGCACTTCGAGCTGGGGCACCTTCGCGGTGACCTCGGTCCCGAGCAGCTTGGAGAAGGCGTCGGTGGCCTTTTCCGAAATGGATTCGGCGACCTTGCCGAGCGCTTCCTGCTGTTCCTCGGTGATCGGCGGCGCCGGATCTTCGAGTGGCATCAACATGTTCATGTATTCCTTGCTAAGCCTGAGCGGTCTGAATCGGTTCGATCAATACTCGTCTGATGAGCTCTTCACAGTCGACGATGAATGCGATCTCCCCGCTCGCCAGAACCGCGCCTCCGGAGACCGGTGAGTCCTGTCTCACCCTTCCCGGAACCGGCCTGGTGACCAGTTCGCGTCGTCCGATCATGTCGTCGACCAGAACAGCTAACTGTCTATCGGCAGAGCGAACTGTGACCATAAACCGCGGCTCATCACTATTGCGGTGAAACATTTCCGCCAAATTGACAACGGGCATAGCGCCGCTTTCAAACACCGCGACGGGCTGCCCGGCGACGGTCTTGATGTCGACTTCGTCGATCTGGAATGTCCGGTCGACGCGGTCGAGCTGCAACGCGTAATGCTCGCCGTCGGCCAGCACGACGAGCGCCGGCATGATCGCCAGCGTCAGCGGCATCCGCAACTGTGTGATCGTGCCGCGGCCGGGATTCGATCGAACCTGAACGTCGCCGCCGAAGCCACGAACCGCGCTGCGTACGGCATCCATTCCGACGCCGCGGCCGGAAATGTCGCTGACCATCTCCGCGGTCGAGAAGCCCGGCATGAAGAGAAACTCGATCGCCTGGTCGGCGTCGATACGGTCGGCGGCTTCGGCATGGATCAGTCCGCGCTCGACCGCGCGCGCCACGACCGCCTGATGATCAATGCCGGCGCCGTCGTCGGTGATCCCGATTACGACCTCGCCGCCTTCGTGACGGGCGGAAATTCGCAACACCCCAAGTTCGGGCTTGCCTGCCGCGATCCGCTCCGGCGGAGTCTCGATCCCGTGGTCGATCGCGTTGCGCACGAGGTGCATCAGCGGCTCGACCAGCGCATCGACGGCGGTGCGGTCGAGCTCGGTGTCGCGACCTTCAAGCTGAAGGTCGACCTTCTTGCCGAGCTGGCTGGAGAGATCGCGGACCAGGCGCGGCAAGCGCGCGAAGGCGGTCTCGATCGGGACCATGCGCACCCGCATGACCATGTCTTGGACCGCCTGAGAGGCGCGGGTCAGCTCGCCGACGGCCGACTGAAGAGCGGTGTTGCCGGTTTCCGCGGCCAGCTGTTCCACCGATGAGCGGCGGACGACCAGTTCGCCGATCATGTGCAGGAGCGTGTCCAGCCGCGAAGCCTCAACGCGCACGGTGGCCCGCGTCTGCGCTTCTTTGACGGCGGCGTCCACCAGGTCCGGCTGGGCCTTGTGTCTCGAGCGAGGCGCACCGGGAACTGTCGCCTCGCCGCCCTGGCCCGGTGAGGCCGGGCTATCC
>JBASWU010000082.1:0-25193 GCA_049276635.1 Solirubrobacterales bacterium
CGCCTGGAGCCCTCGACCTTCGCTTGGATTGAGCCGCTCGACGAGATCGAGCCGCTCGTCGTCGAGCGGATCGTCGAGAAGCCGGTGATCCAAGAGAGGGAAGTCGTCGTCGAGCGGATCGTCGAGAAGCCGGTTGTCTACGAGAAAGAAGTCGTCGTAGAGCGGATCGTCGAGAAGCCGGTTATCTACGAGAAGGAGATCGCCGCCGCGCGGCCGGCCGGCGATGGCGGATCGGGCGAGAAGCGCACGGGGCTTGGCCGATCGGGACGCCGAAAGGCCTCGTCGAGTTCGGCCGCGGAGCCGAAAACGATCATCATCGGCCGCGGCCCGGCGCTGACCGAACGGCTCGCGAAAATCGCTCCAAGCCCGGCGCCGGTGATGGCGGGAGCCTGTGCCTTGCTGATCGCCTTGGCCGGCGTCGCGCTGATCTCTCCCAGTGGAGAGCAGGCAACCGCCGCACGCTCGAACTCGCCGCTCGGAGTCGCCGAGGGCGGCAAGCCGACCGCGCTCGGCCCGACCGGCGGGGAAACCGCACTGGCGGTCATCGACGGCGGGGCCGGACGCGATCCATTCGCCGCGAAGGGATTCAGACCAAAGACGATTAAACGGCCCGGCGCCGCCGGAGACGCGAAATCGCGCGGCGCCGCGCAGAATAAGAAAGCCAAGCCGGGCGCCACGCCGGCCACCGCCACACCGTCGCTGTACGCGGCGAACTTCATCACCTACTCGTCCTATACGCCGTGGGCGAAGATCAAGCGCCGCTCCGGTGGATGGATCGACTTCGACGGCAAGCCGACCGTGAAGGTCGTTTCGGTCAGCGAAAAGAGCGTCGAGTTGTTTGTCGTGACCGACGTGGAGGTGCTCACCGACAAGCTCAAGAGCGCGACCTACAGTTATCCGCTGCGCACGATCAAGCTCAGGGCCGACGGCCTCGTCCGATTTGCCGACTATCGCGATATCGAGGGCGATGACGTGCAGTACACGATCCGCTTTCGTGGATCGCTGCCGCTTGAACTAACACCCGAGAACTAGTCGGCCGGACCACGAAACCGGCGCCGGCCGGCGGCTAGGCTTGGCGCCGATGCGCCTACGTTTCACAACCGCCGGTGAGTCTCACGGGCCCGGTCTGATCGCGGTGGTCGAGGGTATTCCCGCCGGGCTTGAACTGGCGCCGGAGGATCTCGACGGCGACCTCGCGCGACGCCAGCTCGGCCACGGGCGCGGCGGCCGCATGAAAATCGAGCGGGACGCGTCGACGGTGATCTCCGGCATCCGCCACGGTCGCACGCTCGGCAGCCCGATCGCGCTGTCGATCGAAAATCGCGACTACGCCAACTGGGAGGAGCGCATGAATCCCTGGCCGGTTGCGGCCGAGGTCGCCAAGGTGCACCTCCCGCGTCCCGGGCATGCCGATCTCGCCGGCGTCCAGAAGTTCGGCCACGACGACGTCCGGAACGTACTCGAGCGCGCAAGCGCGCGCGAAACAACCGCCCGGGTCGCCGTCGGCGCCATCGCCCGTGCGTTCCTGCGCGAGATGGGAGTCGAGATCCGCAGCCACGTCACGCGCATCGGCGCGGTCGACGCACCCGACGCCGAGACGCCGCTTCAGCTCGTGGATTTCGACGTGGTTGACGAGTCGCCGGTCCGCTGCCTCGACAAGGCGGCCGAGCGCGCGATGATCCGCGAGATCGACACACAGCGCAAGGCCAACGAATCGCTGGGCGGGATCTTCGAGGTACTCGTCTTCAACGTGATTCCCGGACTCGGCTCCTACACGACCTGGGACGGGCGCATCGAGGGCAGGCTCGCTCAGGCGATCTGCTCGATTCAGGCGATCAAGGGCGTCGGATTCGGCGACGGCTTCGCTTTGACCGGGATTCCCGGCTCCCGGGCGCACGACGAAATGTTTCCCGGTGGCGGTGACTACGGCTTTCACCGCACGACCAACCACGCCGGCGGCATCGAGGGCGGCATGACCAACGGCGAAACGATCGTTATCAAGGGCGCGATGAAACCGCTACCGACGCTGACCAAGCCATTGCAGAGCATCGATCTCGAGACCGGCGAGGCGGCGCAGGCGCTGCGCGAGCGCACCGACTCGTGCACGGTTCCGGCCGCCGCCGTGGTCGCCGAGGCGATGGCGGCGATCGTGATCGCCGACGCCTATCTCGAGAAGTTCGGCGGGGACAACGTCGCCGACACGACGGCCGCGGTGTCCGCCTACCGCGGCAGAATCATCAGAGAGTCATGAACCGTCACCTCGTCTTGACCGGCTTCATGGGCGCCGGCAAGTCGAGCGCGGCGACCCGTCTCGCGAAGGCGCTCGGGCGCCCGGTGATCGACACCGACGAGTTGCTCGAGCGGCGCCTCGGCAAGCCGATCGCGAAGTTTTTCGCCGGCGAGGGCGAGGCCGAGTTTCGCGACCGCGAACAACGGCTGATCGCCGAAGTCCTCGCCGGCGACGAACCGGCCGTGATCGCGCTTGGTGGTGGGGCGCTGCAATCGGCCAAGACACGCAAGGCGCTGGCTCCGCACCTGGTGGTGTATCTCGAGATCGACGCAGCCGTGGCATGGCGGCGCGTCCGCAACTCCAAACGCCCGCTCGCCGGCGACGAAAAGGCCTTCCACGCACTGCTCAAAAGGCGCTCGGCGCACTACGAGGACACGGCCGACGCGATCGTCGGCAACGCGCCGCGCGGCGCGTTGCGCGACGTGCTTCCGTATCTGCGTGAACTGCTCGCGCGACCGGCCGGACCGCGGTTGATCTGGGGCCGCGGCAAGACCTGGGCGTACCCGTCCGTGTTCGACCCGGGCGTGCTCGAACGCCGCGACCTCTGGCTCGCGCGTCGCGACGCCGTGACGGTCGCCGACAAGAATCTGGCAAAGCTGTACCCGTGGCTGCGCGAGGGAGTCGTCGTGCCGGCCGGCGAGACCGCCAAGACGCTTGCCGTCGTCGAGCGCGTCTGTGGCCAGCTCGCCGAGCGGGAGTTCCCCGGTGGGCGGCAGCTGATCGCCGTCGGTGGCGGCGTGGTCGGCGATCTCGCCGGATTCTCGGCCGCGGTCTACCAGCGGGGCACACCATTCGTTCAGGTGCCGACCTCGCTGGTCGCGCAGGTCGACAGTGCTTACGGCGGCAAGACCGGAGTTGACCTGCCGGCGGCAAAAAACTATGTCGGCGCCTACCATCAGCCCGATGGCGTGCTCGTCGACAGCGACGCGCTTGCCACGCTGCCGCGCGCCGAGCTCGTCGCCGGTTACGCCGAGGTGATCAAAACCGCGCTGATCGCCGGTGGGCGCTTGTGGAAGCGTGTCGCGGGCGGCGTCGATCTCGATGCGCCGTTCGACCCCTGGATTCTCTTCGAGTGCGCCCGCGCCAAGCTGCGCGTGGTCGCCGCCGACGAGCGCGACGCCGGCCTGCGCCAGATTCTCAACCTCGGGCACACGATCGGCCACGCGATCGAAACCGCGGCCGGTTACGGCAGGCTGCGCCACGGCGAGGCCGTCGCCATCGGACTGGCCGGCGCGCTTCGCCTCTCGGGTAACGAAGCTCTGCGCGAGCAGGTGGCCGGGATCGCGCGCGCCGCCGGCCTGCCGTTGACCGTCAAGGGCATCGGCGTCGAAGCGGTGCTCGACCGCGTCAAGCTCGATAAGAAACGCCGGGGCGGCGGTGTGCCGTTCGTGCTCGTCGAGGCGCCCGGCAAAGTCTCGCCCGGCCACATGGTGGCCGAGAGCGACCTGCGATCCGCCGTCAAGGAGCTGGTCAAGTGAGAAACCGCGTTGAGGTGTTGCACGGCGTCAATCTCGACATGCTCGGCCGTCGTCCGGCCGAGCACTACGGCACGTTCACGCTGAGCGAACTGGAGTTCGAGCTCGAAGGCATCGGCCGCGAGATGAACCTCGAGGTCGCCTGTTTCCAGACCAATCACGAGGGAGAGTTCGTCGAGCGGCTACACCGCGCTCCGGAGCTCGCCGACGGTCTGATCGTCAACCCCGGCGCGTGGACCCACTACAGCTGGGCGATTCGCGACGCGCTCGAGATCGCCGGCCTGCCCGCCGTCGAGGTGCACATCTCGGACCTCTCGCGGCGCGAGCCGTGGCGTCATCTGTCGGTGATCGGCGATCACTGCTTCGAGTCGATCGCCGGTCGTGGCCGCGAGGGCTATCGCGACGCGCTGGCCGCCATGAAGGAGCGGCTGGGTGCCTGACCACCCCGCGCGTCTGGCGAACCTGCGCGCCGCGCTCGCCGATCGCGAGTTAGACCAACTGCTGGTCACGAACCTCGTCAACGCTCGCTATCTGGCCGGGTTCACCGGCACCAACGGCGCGCTCGTCGTCACCGCCGGCGAGGCGGTGCTGTTCACCGACTTTCGTTACATGGCGCAGGCGGCCGAGCAGGCGCCGGGGTTCGAGATCGTCGATGGCGGCCACGCGGCCCGGCAGGCGCTCGCCGAGCGGATCTTGGAGATCGGCGGCCGCGCCGGATTCGACGACGCCGATATGCGAGTCCAGGCTCACGCGGCGCTCGTCGGCGCGATCGCCGACGGGGTGGAGATGGTGCCGGCCGCGGGACTGGTTGAGCGGCTCCGCTCGATCAAGGATTCCGCCGAGATCGCGTCGATCTCGGCGGCGGCGCGACTCGCCGATTCGATCTACGATGCGCTCGCCGAGCGCGGTCTCGCCGGACGTCGCGAACGCGACGTCGCCTGGCAGATTGAGTTGCTCGCACACGAGCTTGGCGCCGAGGGACTGTCGTTTCCACCGATCGTCGCGGCCGGCCCGCACGGCGCGCTGCCGCACGCGCATCCGCGTGATGCGCCGATCCCGCCGGGCGAGCTCGTGGTGCTCGATCTCGGCGTGATCGTCGACGGGTATTGCTCCGACGCGACCCGCACATTCGCCAGCGGCAACGTCTCCGATCACGCACGCGAGATCTTCGACATCGTCGCCACGGCGCAGCGGGCGGCACTTGACGCGATCGCGCCCGGCATCGAGTGCAAGGCCGTCGACGCCGCCGCTCGCGATGTGATCGACGGTGCCGGCTACGGCGGGCGGTTTGGGCACAGCACCGGCCACGGCGTCGGGCTCGAGGTGCATGAACGGCCGACTCTGGCGGCGCGATCGGAGGACTCGCTGGAGCCGGGCCATGTGGTGACGGTCGAGCCCGGCGTCTACATCCCCGGTGAGCTCGGCGTTCGGATCGAGGACCTTATCGTCGTCGAGGCCGGCGGGCCGCGCATCCTCAGTCTCGCGAGCAAGGACCTTCTGGTAGTCGATTGACCGACGATTACATCGAACAATGTAGGGTTTGAGCGAAGTCGTGTTTGACCGAAGGAACATTCCGAGTTGACCGCGAGAACGCGCATCGCGCTTGCCGTAGCCGGCGTGATCGTCTTGATCGCCGCCGCGCTGCTGTTGACCGGCGGGAGAAACTCGTCCGACCAACGAGCGGAGAAGCCGCCGGTCCGGGGGTCGGCCGGCGAAGCCCAACGGTCGCGAGGCTCGGCCACCGGCGCGACCGCTGATCGCGTGGAGGCTCCGGCAACGGGCGAACCAACGCCGGGGGCCGGCGCCAACGGTCCGGGCGGGGTCGCGCCCGAGGCCGACACGGGCGGCGCGAGCGCCGACCCGTCGACGGTCGATCCCGGCCCGTTGCTGCGCCCCGGCCGGGTTGTGCGCATCGAGGTTCGCAAGGGCGAGACGGTGCGTTTTCGCGCACGGACGGGTGGGCGTGTCGACGAGTTGCACATCCACGGTTACGAGCGCTACGTGCCACTCAAGCCCGGCCGCACGACGCGCTACAGCTTCAAGGCCGGCATCGAGGGCATCTTCGAGATCGAAATGCACGACTCCGAAGAGGTCGTCGCCGAGCTGAAAGTTATGCCTTGAATCGCTCCCGGCGGCTGGCGATCGCGGCGTTCTCAGCGACGCTGATCGCGTTGTTCGCGCCCGCCGCGGCCGGCGCGCACGGACTGGCCGGGCGCGCCGACCTGCCGATCCCGGAGTGGCTGTTCGGCTGGGCCGCCGCCGTTGTGCTGGCGATCTCATTCTTTGCGTTTGCGCTGCTCTGGCGCGAGCCGACGCTCGAGACCGCTGAGCCAACACCGCGCGCGCGGGTTCCGCGCGCGCTTGATATCGCCTGCGGCGCCGTCGGCGTCGCGGTGATGCTGTTTCTGGTCTTCGCCGGCTGGACCGGGTCCCAGAAGCCGGCCGACAACATCGTGCCGACCTTCGTCTATGTGTTCGTCTGGTCGTTTCTACCGTTGCTGAGCGCCGTCGTCGGAGACGTGTTTCGGGCATTCAACCCGTGGCGCGCGGCCGGCTGGACGGCCGCATGGCTTGCCGCTCGCGCGACCGGCGAACGGTTGCCGCCGCCGTTCGATTATCCGGCGAGGCTCGGCCGCTGGCCCGCGGTCGTCTTGTTGATGAGTTTCGGGTTCGTTGAGCTGGTGGCGACCGGCGGTCAGGACCCGAGCGTACTCGCGTCGCTGATCGTCGTCTACGGCGTAATCCAGCTGGTCGGGATGACGTTGTTCGGCGTCGATACCTGGCTGGAGCGGGGGGACGCGTTCGGGATCTATTTCAACGCATTTTCACGCATCGCCCCGCTCACGGTCGGCGAGGGTCGTTTCGCGACACGTCCGCCGCTGGCCGGCCTGACGGACATCAACTGGCTCCCTGGCGCGGTGTTTTTCTTCTGCGCCGCTATCGGAATCACCGCCTTCGACGGCGCCACCGAGGGGGCCGCCTGGCAGAGTGTCTCCGAGCCGCTGACGCGGTTTTTCGCCGACCTCGGACTCTCCGGACAGGCCGCGCTGCAGACCACGTTCACCGTCGGTCTGTTGTGCGCGGTTTTGATCATATTCGCGATCTACCGGCTGGGCGTGGCGGGTATGCGCTGGGGCGGGATCGACAAACCGGCGCGCGAACTCGCCCGAACGTTCGCCCCGTCGCTGGTGCCGATCGTGCTGGCCTACGTGGTGGCGCATTACCTCTCGTTTATCGCCTTCCAGGGCCAGGCTCTGTGGAGTCTGGCCTCTGACCCGCTCGGCGAGGGGTCCGACTGGTTCGGCACGGCCGCCGGCGAGATCAACTACACGTGGCTCTCGGCGAGCACGATCTGGTATTTGCAGATCGCGACCCTCGTGGTCGGCCACGTGGCGGCGCTGGCGCTGGCCCACGACAAGGCGCTGGCGGTGTTCGGCCATGCGCGCGCGGCGGTGCGCTCGCAGCTTTGGATGCTGATGGTGATGGTCGGCTTCACTAACCTCGGTCTCTGGCTGCTCTCGCAGGGCAATGGCTGACCGGCGACGACGGCCGGCGGCCGCCGGCGGGGACGAAGAAATCCGATGATGATCCCGATCGCGCATACAGGCCACTGGCTGGCCGGGTTGCTGTATCTGACGCCGGTCGTCGTGCTGGCCGCCGCGATCGGCTGGCAGCGGCACAACGACCGCCACGCCCACGACTCCGAACCAGACCGCCCCCAAACGGAGGACTAGCCTTCACCACCATGATCTCAACCAACCAGTTCAAGAACGGCAACCACATCGAGGTCGACGGCACGGTCTTCAAGATCGTCGACTTTCAGCACGTCAAGCCCGGCAAGGGAGGGGCGTTCGTGCGCACAAAGCTCAAACGCACGTCCGATGGCAACGTGATCGACAAAACCTTTCGCGCCGGCGAGAAATTCCGCTCCGTGCGAACCGAGGTCAAAAAGATGCAGTTCCTCTACGCCGACGGCGGCGAGGCGCATTTCATGGACAACGACACCTTCGACCAGGTCGCCGTGCCGCTGGCGACGCTCGACCATCCGCTCGGCTTCGTTCGGCCCAACAGCGAGGTAGAGGCGCTCTACATCGACGGTGACTTTTCGGACCTGCAGCTTCCGGCATCGGTCGTTCTCGAGATCACCGAGACCGAGCCGGGCATCAAGGGCGACACCGTCAGCGGCGGTGGTAACAAACCCGCCACGCTTGAGACCGGGAAGACCGTGATGGTGCCGTTGTTCCTCAACCCCGGCGACAGCGTCAAGATCGATACGCGCAGCGGCGAGTACATGTCGCGTGCGTAGGTCAGACCAGCGCCGCCTGGCCGTTTTCGCGCTTTACCAGCACGACCTGACCGGCCGCGAGCTCGCTGATCTCTTCGGCCGCGACACGACCGCGTTCACCCGCGAACTCGCCGAGCAGACGCTCGCCGCTCGCGGTGCGATCGACCAGATCCTGCGAGCGAACATCGCCGAAGGCTGGACGCTTGAGCGCATCGCCCCGCTGGAGCGCAACATCTTGCGCGTCGCCGTCAACGAGCTGGTCAACAGAACCGACGTCCCGCGGGAAGTCGCGATCGACGAGGCGATCGAGCTGGCGAAATCCTACTGCTCGGTAGACACGCCGAAGTTTGTTAACGGTATCCTGGGCGCGATCCTGAGGGACTTACCCGCGCCCGCGCCGGAGGCCGATACATGAACGACGACGACCCGAACTTTCCGCCGACCGAGGCACCAAGCGACGTGGTAGCGACAGGTGCGCTCGGCGAACTGGAGCGGATGCTCGGCGAACTGCGCGAAAAGGTGACCGCGCTGCGCGAAGGCGAGCTTGACGCCGAAACGCTCGAGTTACGGCTGCGCGAGGTCAATGAGCTCGCCGTCCGCGCGGCCTCGACGCTCGACCGCGCCGCCGGGTGAGCGCCGTGGCGGCGGCGGACGATCACGCCGGCGCCGCGAAAACGGCCGGCTTTCCCGAGGGCGCTCGTCGCGCGATCGACGATTATCTCGAACTGGTCGACTTCGACCGCACCGAACCGATCGGCGGCGTCGTCGACGCGATGCGTTACTCGCTGCTGGCCGGGGGTAAGCGCGTGCGGCCGGTGCTGGCGCTGAGTACCGCGAAGGCGCTCGGCGGCGACCCGCGGCGCCTGATGCCGTTTGCCGCCGCATTGGAGCTTGTGCATACATACAGCCTGATCCACGACGACCTTCCGGCGATGGACGACGACGACCTGCGTCGCGGCAAGCCGACCTGTCACGTCGTCTACGGCGAGAACGTCGCGATCCTCGCCGGCGACGCACTGTTCGCCGAGGCCTTGCGCCTGGTTGTGTCCGGTCAGTCCGGCGAGCCGGCCGACGTGCTCGCGGCGCTGAACGAGCTTCTGCTCGCGACCGGGGCGGGGGGGATGGTCGGCGGTCAATACATCGATATCGCCGGTGAGGTCGAGACCGCTGAAGCTCTTCAGCACATGCACCAGCTCAAGACCGGACGGCTGATCGTCGCGTCGGTCAAGGGCGCCGCGCTGGTCCTCGGCGCGGAGCTCGCGACCGTTGAGCGGCTCGGAGCGTTCGCGACTGAAC
The DNA here is from genome assembly GCA_049276635.1 of Solirubrobacterales bacterium. Lineage (GTDB taxonomy): Bacteria > Actinomycetota > Thermoleophilia > Solirubrobacterales > JACPNS01 > JACPNS01. Next base: position 9,347 of record JBASWU010000082.1, read on the forward strand.
TGGGGACGCTTTTTCAGATCATCGACGATATCCTCGATGTCACCGGCTCGGACGCCGACCTTGGCAAGCCAAGCGGAAGCGACGAGCGACACGGCAAGGCTACGTATGTAAGTGTGTTTGGATTGGAGCGCGCCCGGGCGCTCGCCGACGACAGCTACCGCAGGGTGCGGGAGCTGTTGGATGCGATCGATTTTCGCGGCGACACGACCGATCTCGAGTCGGTCAGCGCATATATCTACAGCCGAGACCGTTAAACGAGGCGCATGGCCAAGTCCAACAAAATCTCCCCACGGCCGTTGCTTCCGCGGATCAACGGACCCGAGGACCTTTCGGACCTCGGTGACGCCGATCTGCAGCGACTCGCTCAGGAGATCCGTGACCAGCTGATCGACACCGTCGGCGAGATCGGCGGCCACTTCGGCGCGAACCTCGGCGTCTGCGAGCTGGCGGTGGCGCTGCACTCGCTAATGGACTCGCCGACCGACAAGATCGTCTGGGACGTCGGCCACCAGGCCTACCCGCACAAAATCCTCACCGGCCGTCGCGACGAACTGCACACGATCCGTCGTTATGGCGGGCTTGCGCCGTTCTGCTGCATCACCGAGAGCGAACACGACATCGCCGGCGCCGGTCATGCGTCGACATCGATCTCTTACGCGGTCGGAATCAAGGAGGCGATGCGCCACGGCGCCGGTCCGGATGGAAAGGTCGTCGCCGTGATCGGCGACGGGGCGATGACCGGCGGAGTGGCTTTCGAAGCGATTCACAACGCCGGCGGACTCGGGTCGCCGATCGTCGTGATACTCAACGACAACGGCATGTCGATCGCTCCGAACGTCGGCGCGCTGTCGCGCTATTTCAACCGGGTGCGCCTCAACCCAAAGCTCTACAAAGCGCGTGACAATGTCGAAACCGGCCTCTCGAAACTGCCGGCGGGCATCGGCGCCGCCTTCGAAAGATTCGGGCCGCAGTTCAAGGAATCGGTCAAGGCGTTCTGGGCGCCCGGCCTGTTCTGGGAGGAACTCGACTTCGCCTACATCGGGGTGGTCGACGGGCACGACGTCGGCCATCTGCGTAAGGCGATCGGCGAAGCGCTGGCCGCGGACCGGCCGGTCGTAGTTCACGTCGCGACCGTCAAGGGCAAGGGATTTACCGCCGCCGAAGACGGCGGTCTCGAGGGTATGGAGCGGTGGCACGCGGTCAAGCCGAAGGGGATCGTCGACCGCAAACCCGCGGTGGCCGTCAAGGCCAATGGCGCCACCACCGCAAAAAAACCACCGCCGCAGTACACCCAGGTCTTCGGCGAGTCGATGGTCCGCGAATGCACGCGCGACGACCGCGTGGTCGGCATCACCGCCGCGATGAACTCCGGCACCGGACTCTCGATTCTGCAGAAGGAGCTGCCCGGGCATTACTTCGACGTCGGCATTGCCGAACAACACGCCGTACTGTTCGCCGCCGGGCTGGCGCTCCAGGGAATGAAGCCGGTCGCCGCGATCTACTCGACCTTTCTTCAGCGCGGATTCGACCAGATCGTCCACGACGTCTGCCTGCAGAATCTGAACGTCGTCTTCGCCATGGACCGCGCCGGACTGGTCGGCGACGATGGTCCGACGCACCACGGCGCCTTCGACATCTCGTATCTGCGGCCGCTGCCGAACATAGTGTTGATGGCGCCGCGCGACGAAGCGATGCTGGTGAACATGCTGCACACGTCACTGGTCCACGATGACGGGCCGGTCGCGTTGCGCTATCCGCGCGGCGTCGGCGTCGGTGTCGAGCTGCCGGCTTCGCCGAGCGTGATCGACATCGGTGTCGGCGAAGTGCTCTCACGCGGCGACGGATCGGTTGCGCTGCTCGGCTACGGCTCGGGCGTGGGTCTGGCGCTCGCGTCGGCCGGCGTGCTCGCCGAGCAGGGCGTCAAGGCGACCGTCGCCGACGCCCGCTTCGCCAAGCCGATCGATACCGAACTCGTCAACGAACTCGCCGCCGAGCATCGTCTGCTGGTCACGCTCGAAGAAAACGTCCTCGCCGGCGGCTTCGGAGCCGCCGTGCTCGAACATCTGTCTGACAGCGGCCTGCCGGCGCAAGTGCTGCGCGTCGGCCTGCCCGACCGCTACGTCACCCACGGGGCGCCCGAACTTCTGCATGAAGAGGTCGGATACACCGGTGACGCGGTGGCCGGGCGAGTCGTCGATCGCCTCTCCAGCCTGTCGAGGGCCGAACACGCGTAAAGCCGCCGTCACGCGAGGCGGCGGATCGCTCGCCGGCGGCGGATATGCCGACGTTGGTGATGTATGTGAGCAATATCACACACACGTCACACAAACGGGCTTATCTTTACTACCAGATACGGAAGTCGCCTCCAAGCTTCATCGGATCCGACTCCTCGTGTTTATCTCTCCCCCCAATCGAGATAAGCGCAGAGCCATAGCAGTATCCTCCCCAGAGCTAGACCCGGCCTAACGCCGGGTCTTTCTCTTTGGTACGTGTATTCCGCGTGCGGCGATAGCGCTCAGTTCCTCGAATGGCCACCAACGGCGACCGCCCCACTGCGACGCCCACATTGCCGGCGGAATCGCTCCTAAGATGACTCTCGTGGCAAAGCATCGCGTAGACACCTTGCTGGTCGACCGGGGATACTTCGAGTCTCGCGCCAAGGCCGCGGCCGCGGTCATCGCCGGTGAAATCATGCTCGACGCCGGCGGCCGGCGGGTTGACAAGCCCGGCCAGTTGGTCGACGGTGCGGCCGCATTGCGCGTCGCCGAGCGCAGCCGGTATGTCTCCCGCGGCGGGATCAAGCTCGAGAACGCGCTCAAAGCGATGCCGCTGCTCGATCCGTCCGGCCTCAACGCGCTCGATGCGGGCGCCTCGACGGGCGGTTTCACGGACTGCCTACTCCAGCACGGTGCCGCACACGTGATCGCGGTCGACGTCGCCTACGGTGAGCTGCACAACAAGCTTCGCGACCATCCGCGGGTGACCGTGATCGAGCGAACGAACATCCGCGCGCTGACACCCGGGCAGCTTCAGTACCGGCCGGATCTGATCGTCGCCGATCTCTCGTTCATCTCGCTGGACAAGGTGTTGCCGGCGATTCTCGCCTGCGCGTCCAGCACTTTTGACATGCTTGCGCTCGTGAAACCACAATTCGAGGTCGGAAAAGGACGTGTCGGCAAGGGCGGGGTAGTGAGAGACCGAGTTACGCGCGTCGGCGCGATCGAGCAGGCCGCTCGCGCGGCCACGTCGGCCGGCTTCGCCGTGATCGACGCCGCTTCGTCGGGTCTGCCCGGGCCGGCCGGCAACCGCGAGGCGTTTCTGTGGCTTGCCGAGAGCGGCCGCGCCGCCGCGGCCGGCGACCTGCGGGCGCTCGCCGAGTCGGTCGAAACAGAGGAATCCTGACCCTCGATGCGCGCCGCCGTGATCACTCACTACTACCCGCACGAGACCGCAGCGCCTGCGATCGCGCGCCTGCGTGAACTCGCGCCCAAGTTCGGCTGCGAGTTGTTGTTCGACAAGCCCGACAGCGAGCGTCGCGATATTCAGGCAGGCGACGGAGGCTCGCTGCACGCCGACTTCGCGCGCGAGGACGTCGACGTCGCGCTGGTGATCGGCGGCGACGGCTCGATTTTGCGGTCGCTGCGCACGTTCGCCGGCCGCGGCGTTCCGACCTTCGGGTTCAACTACGGGGCGATCGGCTTTCTGACGACGGTCGAGCCGGAGCAGCTCGACGAGGGCATCGAGCGTGCGCTGACCGGCAACTTCGACATCCTGAAACTGCCGGCGCTGCGCTTGAAGCACGGCGACATCGACGCGGTCGCGGTCAACGATGTCGCCTTCGATCGCGCACGCGGAGCGCGCGTCGCCGAGATCGCCTATGCGCTGGCCGGCGAACAGGTCGGCCGCGTGCGCTGTGACGGGGTCGTCGCCGCGACTCCGGCGGGATCGACGGGATACAACCTCGCCAACAACGGCCCGATTCTGGCCTGGGGGGTCGAAGGCTTCGTCGTCAGTTTCATCGCGCCGCACACGCTGACGGCGCGGGCGCTGGTCGCGGCGCCGGGCGACGCCCTGAGGGTCACCAACTCCGGCCGCATCGACTCCGTCGAGATCATGATCGACGGGATGATGGTCGGCACGCTCCCGGTCGGCGCGACCGCCGAGGTGGTGTTTGAGGACGACGTGGCGACGCTCGCCCAAATCCCCGGCTCGACCTTTTACCACCGTTTCCGGGAGAAGTTCGGCAAGCTGGCCTCGTAGCGTGGTACGAACGTCTGTTCGTCCGGCGCCGACTGTATAGATATCGGCGTGCTGATCGAACTGCGAATCGAAAACCTGCTCCTGATCGAGCGGGCCGAGCTTGCGCTCGACCAAGGGCTAAACGTCATAACCGGCGAAACCGGAGCCGGCAAGACGATGCTCGCCCACGCTATCGACCTGCTGCTCGGCGGCAGGTCGCGTCGCGGGATCGTCCGCCCCGGGGCCGAAGAGGCCTACGTAGAGGGGTTGTTCTCGCTTCCGGAGGGCCTGCTCGAGCGTCCCGAGTTCGCCGCGATCACACAACGCCTGCCGGATCCGCAGACGCGAGAGGTCGCCCTCGCTCGCCGTGTCACGCCCGACGGCCGGACGCGTGCCTACATCGGCGGTCGCGCCGCCACCGCGGCAGAGCTACGGGCGCTGGGCGGTGACCTGGTGTCTTTTTACGGTCAGCACGAACACCGCAAGCTCACGCTCGCCGGCGCACAACTCGAGGCCCTCGACGGCTTTTGCGGCGACGGCCACCGCGGTCGTGTCGCCGAGGCCGCCGAGCTGCACGATCGAGCGCGGGCTCTGGACCATCAGCTTGCCGAGCTCGAACTCGCCGACGGCCGTCGCGAGCGCGAGCTCGGTCTGATTGAGTTCGAACTCGCCGAGATCGAAGCTGTCGAGCCAACGGCCGAGGAAGAGGCAGAGTTACGGGCGGAGCACGATCGGCTGCGCGGCGTCGATGCGCTGCGAGCCGCCGCCGAGGGATCGCTCGGCATGCTGACCGACGACGAATCCGGCGGGGCGACGGCGCTCGCCGCGGCGGCGATTGCCGGGCTCGGCCGAGTGGCCGATGCCGATCGCGCGCTGGACCACCTGACGGAGCGCATCGAGGCGATCGTGCTTGAGCTTCAAGACGCCGCCGGCGAGCTCCGCGCCTACAGCGAAAGCCTCGCGGCCGATCCAGAGCGACTCGCGTGGGTCGAGGACCGTCTCGATGTCTACGAACGACTCAAGCGCAAACACGGCGGCAGCGTCGCGGCGGTCCTTGCTCACGCCGAGCGCTGTCGCGAAGATTGCGGGCGGCTGGCCGGCGCCGCCGATCGGATCGAGTCCGGCCGCGCCGAGTTCGGCGCGGTTCGCGAGCGGCAGCGCGCCGTCGCGGACAAGATCAGCAAAACTCGCCGCACGGCGGCGCCGAGGCTCGCCGCGGCCGTGCGCGAACGGCTTGCCGATCTCGCGCTGGCCGACGCCTCTTTCGATGTCGAGATCGAGACCGACAGCGACAACCCGCGTCGCACCGGCGCAGACACCGTCGAGTTCCTAATCGCGCCGAACCCCGGGATCGCCGCCTCCCCGCTGCGCGAGACGGCCTCCGGCGGCGAGCTCTCGCGCGTGATGCTCGCCCTGTTGACGGCGTCGGGCGCCCGCGACGACCAGACCTTCGTGTTCGACGAGATCGACGCCGGCATCGGTGGTCACACCGCGCGCGCGGTCGGCGAACAGCTGCGCATCCTCGGCGCGACTCGTCAAGTGATCTGCATAACCCACCTGCCACAGGTCGCGGCCGCGGCCGAGCGTCACTTCCAGATCGAGAAGTCGAGCAACTCTGGCGATGCGCGAACGGAAGTCAGCCTGCTCACCGACCGGGCGATCGTCGACGAACTCTGCCGCATGATGGGTGCCGACGGTGATGACAGTGGTGCTCGCAGGCACGCTCGCGAGCTGCTCGCCGCCGCGTAAACCTTCGCGCGACGTACGCGCCGGCCGGTTGGGCGACCGGGAAACGCCGTACCGGCAGCGCTGTCCGCCCTCGCGTCCCGGCGTCGATCTCGACAAGGGCGCACGCCCGGGCCGCGGTTCGCGAGCGCCGCCGCTGTTCTATCGTCCATTGATGGCTTGGATCACGGGTGAAGACCTCGCGTTGCGCGACAGTCGCGAGCGTGTCGTGGAGATCTCGGGCGTCGTCCGGCCGGGGAAGAAGACCAAAACGCTGGTCAAGACCCTCAAATCCGGGCAGATCGCCTTGATCGACCACAGGGACATCGACCGGATTTCCGGCGAGGAGCTTGTGCGTCGCGGAGTGAGCTGCGTAATCAACGTGGCGCATTCCTCGACCGGTGAATACCCGAACACCGGCCCGTCGCTGATCGCCGACGCCGGTGTGCATCTCGTCGACGTAGCCGACACCGCGCTCTTTGACGCCGTTGAGGACGGTGACGCGATCACGGTCAAAAACGGCGAGATCATCAAAGACGGCCGAGTGATCGCACGCGGTGAAGTGCTGACGCGCGATGTCGCAGCCGCCCGTTACGACGAGGCCAAACGCCAGGTCGGGCAGGCGCTCGAGCGTTTCGCCGAGAACACGATGCATCACATTCGCCAGGAGAGCGAGTTGCTCTCCGGCAAGCTCGATCTGCCTGAGCTCGAGACCGTGTTTCGCGACCGGCACGTGCTGGTCGTGGTGCGCGGCGTCGATCATCAGCACGACCTGCGCGCGCTTCGCACCTACATTCGCGACGAACGGCCGCTTCTGATCGGCGTCGACGGCGGCGCCGACGCCTTGATCGAGGCGGGCCACGTACCGGACATGATCGTCGGCGACATGGATTCGGCCGGCGATCGCGCGCTGACCTGCGGCGCCGAGCTGATCGTCCATGCCTACAGCGACGGCCGCGCGCCCGGTCGTGGGCGGCTCGAAAAGCTCGGCGTTGATTACAAAACGGTTCCCGCGCCCGGCACCAGCGAGGACATCGCGATGCTGATGGCGGCCGAAGAGGGCGCCGAGTTGATCGTCACGGTCGGCGCGCATTTCAATCTCGTGGAGTTTCTCGACAAGAATCGCAAGGGAATGTCTTCGACCTTTTTGACTCGCGTGCGGGTCGGCGAGATTCTGATCGACGCCAAGGGCGTCAGCAAGCTGTACCGACCGCGGCCTTCCAACCGCGCGGTGACCGCCGTCCTGATCGCCGGTGTGTTTGCGTTGACGGTCGCGATCTTCGCCTCGCCGGGGCTGAAGAACCTCGTCGACCTCGTCTGGCTCAAGTTGAAAGTGATCTTCGGAGTTGGATGATCGACCGCGGCCCGCGAATCTGATTGTCTTTCCCGTCGGATGATCGACTTTCGCTATCACGCCATGTCGCTCGCCGCCGTGTTCGTCGCGCTCGCGCTCGGCCTGCTGCTCGGCGTCACGATCGGCGACACCGACCTGCTTACCAACGTCCGCGGCAACCTCGAGCGCTCGTTGCGCGAGGATGTCAATGACGCGCGCAGGGAATCGGCGACGACGCGGCGGCAGCTCGAGAGTCGGGATCAGTTCATCCGGATCGCCTACCCACAGATGGTCGCCGGGCGACTCACCGGCCTGCGCGTCGGGGTGGTCGGCTCGTCGGGGGCTACGCGAGACGTGCTCGAAAGCGTCGGCCGCGCGATCCAGCCGGCCGGCGCCGAGCTGAAGTTCACGGCCGACCTCGTCGCCAGACCCGAGTACGCCGCGCTCGCGAAATCGCTCAAAATACCCGACGTGGTCGATTCCAGCGAGATCACGACCGCCCAGACCGAGCGTCTCGGGCGCGCCGTCGGTCGTCGCCTGGCGCGCGGTCGCGAACGTCTCGCGTTGCGGCGCTACGTGTTCGGCCGGCTCAGCGGCACTATCGACCGCGTCCGCCTTTACGTCTTCGCCCGTCAGGCGCCAAAGGACCTCGCAAGTCAGTCAGGCAAGCTCTACGACGCCTTCCAGGGTGGGATCGTGACGGGGCTCGCGGAGAGCGTCGGCCGCATCGTCGGTGTCGAAGCCACGTCGGCGGCGCCCTCGAACGTTGACTGGTACAACGAACACGGGCTCTCGACGGTCGACGACGTCGAGCAGTCCGCCGGCCACTACGCGCTGGTGCTGTTGCTCGGCGGCGCGAAGGGCGACTACGGGTACAAGAAGTCCGCCGACGCCGTGATCCCGCCGGTCGCGCCGTAACGGGGCGCCCGCCTCGCCGGTCGCTACCGTCGAGCGCGTGCAAGCCGTCCCGCTGATCCTCGCTCTGGCCTTCTCCCTGGTGATCGTGCCGGTGCTGATCCGCGGTCTACGCGAGGCCGGCTTCGTGCGCACGAACTTCGCCGGTCACGAGGTCGCCGTCCCTTCGGGGTTATTGATCCCGCTCGCCGCGATTGCGAGCCTCGGCGTCGCCGCGCCGCTGGACCGCCTGGTCGACGGGCGGATCCTCTCGGGGGCGGGTCTCGCGGGGGCGATGCTCTACGTGGTCGGGGTCTGTCTGCTCGGGACTCTCGATGACCTGCTCGGGACGCCGGCGATCGAACACGAGATGGGCCGCAAGGACCCGCGCGGCCTGCGCGGCCACGCCCGAGCGGCGCTGTCGGGCGGATTCTCGACCGGGGCGGTAAAGGCGGTCGGAGCCTTCGGGCTGGCGGCGTTCACGGTCGGCCTGATCGTGCCCGGCGACTGGGAATACGTTCTCGCCACGCTGCTCGTTGTGCTGACCACCAATCTCTTCAACCTGCTGGATCTGCGCCCGGGCCGCGCGCTGAAGGTTTTTTGCGTGACCGCGGTCGCGCTGTCGGCCGGGTACTGGACGCTCGAGCCGTTGTGGACGCTCGGCGTGTTCATCGGCGCGCTGCCGGTGCTGTTCAGATACGACCTCGGCGAGGCGGCGATGCTCGGCGACACCGGGTCCAACGCGCTCGGAGCGATCGCCGGACTTTGGATGGTTTTGGTGATGGACACGACTGCGCAGCTGATCGCGCTTGCGGTCGTTTTGCTGATCACTATTTACGGTGAGTTCCGGTCGATCTCGGGATTAATCGATCGGACGCCCGTGTTACGGTTCATCGACCTGCTCGGACGAACAAAGGAAGCAAGATTCTGAATGCCTGACCGAAGCGATACGCGCTTTATTTTCATCACCGGCGGCGTCGTCTCATCACTCGGCAAAGGAATCGCCGCCGCCGCGATCGGGCGACTGCTCGTCGCTCGCGGGCTCAGCGTCCAGATCCAGAAGTTCGATCCGTACATCAACGTCGACCCGGGCACGATGAGTCCGTTTCAGCACGGAGAGGTTTTCGTAACCGAGGACGGGGCCGAGACCGATCTCGACCTCGGCCACTACGAGCGTTTCACCGGCGCCAACACGTCGCGCGGCTCCAACGTCACCACCGGCGCCGTCTACAACCAGGTGATTCGCCGCGAGCGTCGCGGCGACTACCTCGGCGGCACCGTTCAGGTGATCCCGCACATCACAGACGAGATCAAGGCGCGCATCCACGTCGTCGCCGAATCCGAAGACGTCGACGTCCTGATCACCGAGATCGGCGGTACCGTCGGCGACATCGAGTCGCTGCCCTTTCTCGAGTCGATCCGCCAGTTTCAGCAAGAGGCCGGTCGCGCCAACTGCCTGTTCGTGCACCTGACGCTGGTGCCCTACATCGCGCACGCCGGCGAGCTCAAGACCAAGCCGACCCAGCACTCGGTCAACGAACTCCGCCGCATCGGCATCCAGCCCGACATGCTGATCTGTCGTTCCGAGGAGGCGCTGCCGGATGAGATGCGCGAGAAGATCGCGCTATTCACGAGCGTCGCGCTCGATTCGGTGATCAGCGGCGAAAACGTCCGCGACATCTACGAGGTGCCGCTCGTCTACCGCGCGCAGGGGGTCGACGATCAGATCCTCAAGCACTTCGGCGTCGAAACCGGCCCACCGAATTTAACCGAATGGGAGTCGCTGGTCGACCGTGCTCGCGTCGCCGCGGAGGCCGAGCCGCTACGCGTCGCCCTGGTCGGCAAGTACATGGGTCTGCAAGACGCATATCTCTCCGTCACCGAGGCGCTGCGCCACGCGGCGATCTTTCACGGCCGCCGGCTCGAGATCGACTGGCTCAACAGCGAGAAGCTGACGATCGAGCAGATCGAGTCGCATTTGCTCGCCGCCCACGGAGTGTTGATCCCCGGTGGATTTGGCATCCGCGGGGTCGAGGGCAAGATCGCCGCTTCGCGAATCGCGCGCGAGCAGCAGATCCCCTTCCTGGGCATCTGTCTCGGCATGCAGATGGCGGTCGTCGATTTCGCCCGCCACGTAGCGGGATTCGAGGGAGCGAACTCCACTGAGTTCGATCCCGAGACCGAGTTTCCGGTGATCGACCTGTTGCCCGACCAGAAGGACGTCGCCGACATCGGCGGGACAATGCGGCTCGGCGCCGACCCGGTCAAGCTGCACGACGGCACCCGCGCTCGTGAGATCTATGGCGAAGCGGTCATCTACGAGCGCCACCGTCACCGCTTCGAAGTCAACAACTATTTTCGTAAGCGCCTCGAAGCGAAGGGCATGGTCTTTTCCGGCACGTCGCCCGACGAGCGCCTCGTCGAGTGCGTAGAGATTCCCGAACACCCGTTTTTTGTCGCGTCGCAGTATCACCCCGAGTTCAAGTCCCGGCCGTTGCGGCCGCAGCCGCTGTTTCGGGACTTCATCGGCGCGGCGGCCGCCCGCACGCCCGCCCTCCAGCCACCGGCCGCTCAAGTCACCGGCGAGATCGAGGCGCTCGAGTCCGACGAGTCGCCGATCGAGGTCTCCGAGATCAGTTGATCCGGCGTTCGGGTCTTATTGCCCTGAATCACCCGGTCACGTAGGTTGTCGCCAGATGATGCTTTGTCTGAGGCGGGGACATGTGGTTGAGATCGAGCGAGCGGCGGTCGGCGTACGCGGGATCGAATATCTGGTCGTCGAGGTCGACGGCAGAAATCGTGCGGCATACGCTGACGTCGGCATGGTCGGACCATGTCTGTCCGGCGACGAGGTCGTAGTCAACGTCGAGGCGGTCGATCTCGGGCTCGGCTCCGGCGGTAGCGATGTCGTCGTCGCGAATCTGAGCCGCGGCCTGGCGGCGACCGCCGACCCGTCGCGGCACGTAATGAAACTCAACTATTCGCCCCAACAGCACGCGGTCGAACCGATCGAGCCGCGAGCGTTCGCGGCTCCGATCGAGAAACCAGTCGCCGTGTTCCAGTTGCACGCGCAGCTTGCGCCCGCGGTCTGGGCGGCGGCGCGCGAGCGCGACGGCCTCAAGCTCGGATACGTGCAGACCGGCGGCGGTGCGCTGCCTGGGGCGCTGTCGTCGACGGTCGTCGAGCTGCGCGAGCGCGGTCTGCTCTGCGATCACGTGACCGCCGCGCCGGCATACGGCGGCGAGGTCGAGGCGATCACGACCGTGGGCGCGCTGCACGCCGGGTTGACCGAACGCGGCTGGGACGGCGCAATCGCCGGGCCCGGTCCCGGCATCATCGGGTCCGCCAGCGCCCTGGGCCATGGCGGGATGATCGCGCTCGACACCGCGCATGCGGCCCTGGCTCTGGGTTGCAGGACCGTGCTGGTGGCGCGCGCTTCGAGCGGTGATCGGCGAGAGCGCCACCAGGGGATCTCACATCACACCCGTTCGGTGCTGCGGCTGCTGCTGGGCGAGGTGACGGTCGGGGTTGGTCCGCGGACGCCGCGGATCGACGCTTTCGAGCGCCACCGCGTCCTGAGTTGCGATCCCGACGTCGACGGCTACGCGGCGAGTGGACTGCCCGCGCGGACGATGGGGCGGGAGCTGGCCGAGGATCGCGTGTTTTTCGAGGCCGCGCTCGCCGGCGGGATCGCGCTCGCCGAATCGGTCTAATCCGGTACTTCTGCTTGCGAACCGGGTTGATTGGTTTGCCGGGCGTGTAAGTTTGAGTGTCCGGCAGTTTTGACGAGATGCAAGAGTCCCTTGAGTTGAGCACCCGATGAACCACCGCCTCGACAGGCCGGTCGCCGCCGGCGCGGCGCGGGCCGTGGTTCTCGCGGCCGCCCTGTCGGTCGTGCTGGCGGGCGTGCTGCCCGTCGCCGCCGGCGCCGCCGTATTCGACGTCGACAATGCTGGAGACGACGCCGGTACAGGTGGCTGCGCGGCCGCCGGCCCCTGCTCGCTGCGCCAGGCGATCACATCGGCCAACGCCACTTCCACGCCCGACACGATCACTTTCAACGCCGCCTACGACATAGCGATCGCCACCCCGCTGCCATCGCCGGTCTTCCCGTTGACGATCGACGCCTCGTCGCCGAGCGCGATCGGAACCAATGTCGCCGGCGGCCTGTCCTACGCCGGGGCGGTCTGTTCGGTCGGCGACTACGCGCTGGACCTGACAACGCCGGCTGCCTTCCCGACGACCATCCGAGCCCTGCCGTTTTCGGCGGTTTGCAATCGCGCGATCAAGTCGGGTGTGCCATCTCCGACGATCAACATCGGACCCCGTCGCGCGGACAACACGCTGCCGGTCACCGGCGCCGCCGGCGGCGGTACCGAGATCGATATTTTTCGCGCCGACGATCCAGGTCTCGGTTCGCGTGAGTCCGGCCCTCGCCTGGCGTCGGTTTCCGGCAACAGCGGGTCGTACTACCACCTGCCGTCGCCCGAGCTTTCGCCGGGCGGCCGGCTGACCGCGACCACGTCCGGCGGCTCCGGGACGTCGAATTTTGCGCAGGGGGTCGATGTGCCGGCCGACATCACGTCGCCTGTTCCCGGCGCCGCCGTCGCGGTTTCCAATTCCCGTGTGCGGCTCGACTTCAACGAAACGATTGCGGGCGGGTCCGTGGTCCCGGCCGAGTTCTCGCTCGGCATGGCCAACCAGGCCCGGCCGGTGATCGCGGCCGGAGCAATCGGAAATTCCGTATTTCTCGACACCAACCTGCCGTGGAACTCCGGCGAGAGCGGCGGTCTCTCTGTCACCGGAAACGGCCGCGTCACCGATCTCACCGGGAACGAGCTGCTCGGGGCACCGGGCTTCACGGTGTTCGCCGGTCCCGGCGAACTCGACGTTCCCGTGATCAGCAGCTTCCGCTTTTCGCCGAACCGTTTCTGCAAAAAGGTCACCCGCCGCTGCAAGCGCGCGAAGACCAACTTCTACATCACGCTCAACAAGCCGGCGCGGGTGATCTTCAAGGTTCTGCGCGGCACGGTCCGGAAGCGCGAGATGGTGACGTTCGTCCGTCGGCTCAAGGCCGGGCGCAACAAGGTCAAGTTTCAGCCGGTGGTCTCCGGCAAGCGGCTGCCCGCTACGACGATGACGCTTCGCGCCGTGGCCGAAGACGTCGCCCGCTCGCGCTCGATGGCGGTCGAGACGCCGTTCCGGATCGTTAAAGACCGGCGACTGCTTTAACGCAATTCCGGTTGCGCGAAGTTGGCGGCCGCAAGGGGGCGGCACGGTAACCGCCAAGATCAGCAGCTATGGCGGTTGTCCTTGCGCAAGCTGAGTCCGGGATCGATCCTCGCTTCGAGGATCTGGTTCTCGAATTTCTGTCCTACCTGGAGTTCGAGGCGCGCTGCGCCCAGAACACCCTGATCGCGTACCGCACCGACTTGATGCAGTTCGGCGTGTATCTCGAGCGGACCGGACAGGCCGCTCTCACGGTCGAACCGGCGCAGGTGATCGACTATCTGGAGTCGCTCGCGGCGACCGGTGAAGTCGCGGGCACTACGTTGCATCGCAAGCTCTCGTCGCTGCGCTCGTTCTATGTGCACCAACGCCGCGAGGGCTCGATCGATCACGATCCGACCGCCGGCGTCAAGGCTCCGACGCAGACGAAGAAGTTGCCCAACGTGCTCAGCCGCTCCGAGGTCGCGCACCTGATCGACCGGGTCATCGGTCGCGACGCGATCGCCCTGCGAGACCGCGCGCTGCTGGAGCTGATGTACGCCAGTGGGCTGCGAGTCTCGGAGGTAATCGGCCTCGAAGTCAGCGACATTGACTTCGACGAGGCGATTCTGCGCACCCGGGGGAAGGGCAACAAGGAACGCATCGTGCCGATCGGCCGTGCGGCGCTGTCGGCGATCCGAACCTATCTGCGGGCCGGCCGGCGCGAACTGACCAAAGACCGTCCGCAGCGGTACGTGTTCGTCAACTTCCGCGGCGGCCAGCTGAGCCGGCAGGGCCTTTACAAAATCGTCCGCAAGTACGCGACCCGTGCTGGGCTCGAGACCCGGATGAGCCCGCACACGCTGCGTCACAGCTTCGCGACGCACCTGCTCGACGGCGGCTGCGACCTACGGTCGGTCCAGGAGATGCTCGGCCATGCCGACGTGGCCACCACCCAGACCTACACGCATCTCTCGACGCAGCGGCTCAAGGACGTCTACTTCGGCGCCCACCCGCGCGCCGTCCTGCGCAAACTCGCTTAAGCTCGCTGGCAGGCCTGGCAGAAGTAGGTTCCGCGGCCGGCGACCCGCGTTTTGGTTATCGGTGTCCGACAGGCAGGACACGGCAGTCCCTCGCGCCGGTGAACCAGGAAATGGTCTTGAAAGCTCCCCTGCACGCCGTATGCGTCGCGAAAGTCGTCGATTGACGCGCCCTTGGCCTCGATGCCGGCGGCGAGCGCGTCGCGCACGGTGTCGCGCAGCCGTAGACATTGAGCTCGCGTTAGGCTGCCCGCACGCCGGTGCGGAGCGACTCCGGCACGAAACAGCGCCTCGTCGGCGTAGATGTTCCCGATCCCGGCGACGCGTCGCTGGTCGAGCAGGACGGCCTTGATCGAGGTCTTGCGCCCCCGCGTCTGTCGGTGCAGTAGTTCGCCTGAAAACGCCTGGTCGAACGGCTCCGGCCCGAGTCGCGCCGCGAGGAACGCGTCAAGTTCCTCGACCGAGCCGATCAACTTTGCGGTGCCGAACCGCCGCGGGTCGACGAACGCCACCGCGGCGCCACCGTCGAGCTGCAGCGAGCCGCGCAGGTGAGTCGCCGGCGCGGCCGTCGCCTCGCTCAGGTAGAGGAGATTTCCGGTCATGCGCAGATGCATGACCAGGGTGGCGGTGTCGTCGAGGTGAAACAAGAAGTACTTGCCGCGGCGCGCAGCCTGGGTGATCGTCCGGCCGGCGAGCGCTCGAGTGAACTGATCGACCGGAGCGGGCGCGACCCAGCGCCGGTCCGAGACGACGACTGACTCGATCGTGCGACCTTCGAGTACCGGCGCCAGCTGGCGCCGGATTGTCTCCACCTCTGGCAGTTCGGGCACGCGGAGATCTTACGCCGCGAGCAGGAGTCCGCGGATGCGCGGGTCCTGTAGCGCAAGCGAGAGATCCTCGAAGCCACCGATCGGCTCGTCGCCGATCACGATCTGGGGCAGCGTCATGCGCCCGGTCAGTCGCGCGACGCGCTGCATGCCGTCGAGGTCGCCGGTCAGGTCGACTAATTCGTAGGCGGCGCCGACCTTCTCGAGCAGGTGCTTGGCGCGTACGCAGGGACTGCAATTCGACTTCGAGTAGAGCGTCACCTTGGGCGTCTTCGAAATGCTCGTCGCGATGTTGACCGTGTCCTCCATGACAATCACATTGTAGGTTCCGAGTCTCCGGAAAGAGCCGCCGACAGATGTCCCGTAGTTTCAAGACAGAAGCGATCGTCCTGCGCAAGCTCCGCTATGGGGAGGCCGACAGCATCTTGCAGCTCTACACCAGCCAACAGGGCCGCGTGGGGGCGATCGCCAAGGGCGTTCGTCGCTCGGGATCTCGTTTCGGTGGCCGGTTGGAGCCGTTGTTCCGGCTCGAAGTGGTTCTTCACGAGGGCCGGGGCGATCTGGCGACGATCGTGTCGGCC